>JADFGH010000093.1 GCA_022567775.1 Pseudomonadota bacterium
ATGTCCTCGTATTTTCTGAGTTGCCTGCGACCTTCGTCCGTGTCATCGAAAAGCGTGCGGAATGGTCCGAGATCGTGCACCGCTTCCAGCCCCGAAATATAGCTCTGCATGCGGTCCGACAGACTCTCGTACACGGCGCCCATGTTGGCGAACGCCGTATCGCCGCCAGTCTCCGGCAGGATTTTCGAACAAAGAATCGTGCCCATGGGCGGGCATTCGCGAAACGTCTCATCCGTGTGCCAGATGTTTGTCGACAGCGGAGGATTGCCTTCCTTGTTGTCGTACACGATCAGCTCGGGCGTCTCGGCGGTGCTGGTCGAGAACGGATGCACCGACAACTCTCCGAAATAGCGTCCGAAGCGCATCAGGTCTGCCGACGAGATTTGTTGTCCGGGAAATGCCAGCACACCATGCTCGGCATGCGCCATGCGGATTGCATCGACCGCGGCCGCGCCCAGCGGCTGCGTCAGGTCGACGCCCGTGATTTCTGCGCCAAGAAACGCGCCGACGCGCCTGATAACAGGAGCCGGGTCCATTCCTGGAGAACTACCGAAAGCTGTATTGCGCCCGTATGCCGATCGCGCGTGTTTCCTCCACCGTCGTGAACAGGCAGCTGGTGGTTCCGCCTCGAGCAGCACCCCGGGCACAGGTCGTCGTACCGGACGTGAAGTGGTAGACCAGTTCGTCGGTCAGGTTCTTGCCGATGAGCGCAACCCACCATTTACCGTCTTCGCCCAGCAAGGTCAGGGACGCATCGATCTTGGTGTAGGCATCCTGGAAGCCCGCCGGATTGTTATCGATCATCGTCGACTGTTCGTCGGAATAGATCAATGTCAGCGCGGCCCGCAGATCGCGGCCACTGGCCAGGTTCCAGGTGTAATCCGCGCCGGCAACCGTCTGCCACTCCGGTGCAAAAGCCAGCGTTTGACCGGCCAGGTTCTGCGCTTCTTCCGGGTCCTCGCCAGGGGTACCGTCAAGGTCGACATTACAGCCCAGCGCGGCCGTTTGTCGCGGCAGCGTGTAGCAGGCCGCCAGGAAGTTGTCGTAGGTGGCGTCCAGGTAGGCGCCGGCAAAGCGCAGGTTCAGATTATCGCTTGCAGCCCATACCAGGTCCCATTCCAGGCCGGTTGCGGTCGCCTCGCCGTTCACGACCGTCTGGGTAATCGTTGCCGGGTCATTCGAGGATAACTGCAGGCCGTCGATGTTGGTGTTGTAAAGGGTCCAGTTCAGCCTTAACGTGTTACCGGTCAGCGTATGCCTGCCGCCGATCTCGTAATTGGTCGACTCCTCTTCGTCAAAAATAAAGTTGGCCGGATCGCCGGCGCCGCGCAGATCGAAGCCGCCGCTCTTGAACCCCGTCGACGTACTGGCGTAATACATCGAATCGTCGGTCGGTGACCATTGCAATGACACGTTGTATGAGAAATTGGTCTCATCGATGTTACCGAGGATCGGCGAGCCGACGGGCTGGGTCCCGTCGTTGCCGGTGGTACAGACACGGAAACTGCTGGGCCTCTCCGTCGTCGTCGGCTCGTTGCTGCAGAGATTCGGATCAAAAATATCGGTATGGATTACATGCATCCGCTGGATTTTCCGGCCGTTGCGCTCCTCATTGGTCAGGCGGCCACCAATAGTCAGCGTCATCATATCGCTCAAGTGCCAGTCTATCTGTGCGAAGCCCGCCAGCGTGTCCGTATCGGCGAACTGTATTTCATGGCGTCTTACCGGCGGCTGCGGCGGCGGTCCCCCGACCGACGGATTGAAGTTGGAGTCCTGGGTCCCGTTCATTTCATTGGTCAGGTACAACGCGCCGACGATGTAGTCAACCGTGTTTTCCCCGGTCGAGGTTAATCGAATCTCCTGGGAAAACTGATCGAAGTCTTCATTGTTGAAAATGTTTCTGCCCTCGAGCGGCTTCAGATCGGAATCGAAATGATCGAATATTTCTGACTGGGAGTAGCCGGTTAACGACGTCAGTACGGAATTCTCGAATTCCCAGTCAAGGGTCAGGCCAACCAGGTCGGCATCGATGGTGAATGGCTCCCCGACATCGACACCCTGCACGATATTCTGCGACTGGTTCGAGGCGTTGATCGTGCAATCGAATCCCTGCGCCATTGCAAGCGCGGGTTCCAGGCAGTTGAATACCTCGCGATGCTTGCCGTTGCGATCCAGATCGATATGCTGCCAGAAAAACTCGGCCGTGAAATTATCGGACAGGTCTGCCTGCAGTATTATTCTGGTCGTCAAATCCTCGCGGAACTGCACATCGTCACCGATGATGCGATTCTCGACGAAGCCGTCCCTGTCCTGGTAGTTGACGACCAGGCGACCACGAAAATTGTCGCTGAAGGGGCCGCTCACGATGCCCTGGATCTCGTAGCCTTCGCTGGCTTCGAAGTCATAGCCGCCGGAAACTATGAACTCGAACTCGTCGGTCGGTTTCCGGGTCGTGATGTTGATTACACCCAGAGACGTATTCTTGCCGATTATCGGACCTTGTGGTCCTCGCAGCACCTCGACCTGGGCCGTGTCGATCAGCACCGTGCGGCCGAGGCGGCTCCTCGAGGTAAAAAATCCGTTCGTGATCTGGCCGACCGCCTGCTCGAAGTGCACGCCGCTGCCAACCGTACCGAGGCCACGGATAATCAGAAAATCCGACGCACCGGTGGACTGGCCATAACTGAAGTTGGGCGTGTACGGCGCGAGCGCCTGAAAATCGACAAGACCCTGATTTTCGATGAAGTCACCCGAAATGGCGTGCACGGATATCGGAACATCCTGCAAACTCTCTTCGCGCTTGCGCGCGGTGACCACGATTTCCTCGAGTGCCTGTGCGCCGGCCTGGGCTGGCAGGACAAGCAGTGCCGCCGTCAGCGCCAGGGCTGCGCCGGGCAGACCGAGAAACAGGAATTTATATCCAGGAACACCTGTAATTGAATGTCGCATTGACTCCCCCTCCATACGAATTATTGTTTGGCCTGATCGCTATACTACTGTACTGGTCAGTACAGTAACAGCCCGCTCCTGTTAATTGTTATCTTCAGCCTCATGTGAGCAGCAAATAGCCTGCCGCAGCAATCATCAGCAGACCCGAAGCACGGCCGATCACAGTGCCACAGGGCGCGAGTTTCTCGAGCAATACGAATATTGCCAGGCCGGCGATCCACACCAGGTTCATGACGCCGCCGACAAACAACAGCACCATCAGGAGCCAGCAACAGCCGACGCAGTAAAATCCATGCTCCAGCCCCATCAGTGCCGCACCCGACCTGCCTGCGCGCCAGTGCCGGGAGATAAAGTCCGCGGGTGAACGGCAATGTTTAAGACAAACGCTTTTCAGTGGCGATAGTTGATAAACGCCGGCGGCCACCAGGAATGATCCGGAGAGCACGCTGTTGGTGCTCCACATCAGCATTACGTGCATCAGGCCAGCCTGCTCGAGCGACCATTGCAAAGAGGTTGCCAGCAGGCTGAATACGAGCCAGGCCAGCAGGTAGCCGCCGACGAATGCAGCGGTTGGAATGACAGTGTGACCGATCTGCCCCCTGCTCCGGGCATGACGGCAGACCCGGGCATACAGCAGTATCGTCGGTGCCGCACTCGGCACCATCATGGCGATCATCATTACCCACCACATGAGGGCCATGACGATCCAGTAAGACGGGTCCCACGGTGCCAGGGCATTACTCATGGTTACCGGTGGTGGAAACTGCCAGGTACTCATAGCGGCAGTGCTCATGCCGGTTCCGGCACCGCCGGCTATGTACAGCCAGGACAGCAGGCAGATCACAATGAGACCCGCCGCAACAATCAGGCGGTCACGACGGAGCAGCACCTCGGTCGCGGTTATGCCGGCCATGGTCGACCTGTCAGGCGGCCGCGCTCTTTACGATGCCATGGTTATTCAGGTGGATATGGGCGAACTGCGCATAACAGTCTTTAAACGACATTTCGATGGGGCCAGTCGCCTTGAAGGTTGCGCTGCCCATCTCGGCAAGGCTGTATTCAAATCCATGCGGCAGGTCGATGCGCGCGCGATGAATGTCGCCGGTAACCGGGTTGCGTATGGGTTCGCCGGCACTCTCGGCAAGCCCATCGACAAATACGCGTCCAGTCCGTTCCTCAACGTTCACCTCAAACTCGATCGGCTTGAAGACAGGATCGAACACTTCCACCATGGTAGATGCGAAGACATTCCACACGGTGGCGCCGGGGTCGGTATCCTCGCCACTCAGGATCGTCAGCAGTGCCTGCCGTTGCGCCTCATCGGCACGTTCGTCGACGATGATGAAGCATTTGCCATTACCTTCGTGGATGGCGGCAGGCCACCACAAAGCGGCAACGGTGCGCAGACCATCGAGCGAGGTGTCACCGAAGTGTCCTTCAGTGATTTCGAAACTTGCCAGTGCCTGACAATTTCCATGCGTGGGCAGGGCATTAAACTGGCACGGACAGCCGTAGGCACAGTTACAGGCAACCAACTCGTCCGCTTGAAGCTCCCAGGGTGTCATCGTCTTGCTCCTTGAGTTGTTGTTATCTGGAAAACCGCCAAAGCGATTGCTATGCGGTCATAGCTAGCCGTATTTTAACGCTGAGAGAGACCTCCGGGTCAAATATCGAGCGCACCTCTTATGTCGGATATGCTCCAGGCTGGAAACGCAGCATCGATGATGACCGAGAGTTTCCGGCGTACATCGTCTTTAGCATCGACGCCCGCGTACTCTGCGTACAGCAACAGGTTGGCAACGACATCGCCAAGTATTTGCTGCGGAGTATCGCTGCCTCGCCGGTCGGTTGACGCCATCGATTCGAGCACTTGCTGCTGCATCTTTTCCGCGGCGAATTCGACGGTCTTTATTTCTTCCCGCAACGCCATGCAGGATGCTGTTGGCACGGGATCCGGATCACAGCCCGTGTGCTTCATCCAGGTGCGCGCATCACGTAAGGGAATAACCACGTTTTCCGCCCAGTGCGCCGAGAATTCGCTGGCACGGTTGAATAATTCACCTTCGAGAGGTCCAACTGCAGCACCGGCCCAGCAGCAATAGAGCAGCATGTTCACATCGGCGCCGTGGTCGTTTTGCAGGGACAGGCAAGCCTCGGACACGCCGGGGGTACGGTAGGTTCGAACCGAAAAGTCCCAGAACCCTTCCATCTCGATGTTCAGGCCTCGGGTGCGACGGTGAGGACTATGCCATCGAGTTCAGCCAGCCATTTGACCTGGCATGACAGCCTCGAGTCGGATCTGATCTCGCTACCCTCGCCTTCGAGCGTTGCGAGCTCGAAGTCCGTTTGCGGTTTCAGCTTGCTGAGCCAGGGCTCCTCGATGAAAACGTGACAGGTTGCGCACTGGCAGCAGCCACTGCAAAGCGCCTCGATCGACAACCCGGCCTGCTTGAGAATTTCCATGAGAGTAGAACGATCGCGGACATCAATCTCGTGCTTCGTGCCGTCGCGGTCAGTTGCGAAAATTTTTGCCAAATTTCTGAGAATCCCTGTTGATCAGGCGGCCGAGGCAGTAACGTCCCCGGTACTTTCTGCTTCGCCGTATATCGCACTGTTCGGATAATAGTCCGCCCAGACGAACCAGAATATCTTGTTGTAGTGCGGGATCGCAGCAAGTTGCGTTCCGTGATGCTCACCCGCCGTGCATCTGCCGGTCGGGGACCAAACTGATGCGGATTCCCGATCAACAAAGTCTGCTCCCTGTTCTGCTTTGTCGAAAGTCAGTGTTGCGCCGACTATGCGCCGATCGAATACCTGCATGTAGTCGTCGACACAGAATATGGCCAGCGGTGTATCACCAAGCTGGTCATTGATTAGTTTCCGCTCCGCTACGACATCCGCCGGATAGGTTCGTGACTGTCCATCTACGACGACACCCAGCACGAATGACTTCATCGGCAGACGCTGGTCGAGTTCATGCTGCAGCGGATAGACAATGACCGGACTCGATGGATCAATGACATCCGCCCTTGCGAGCATCTTGAGATAGAAGATATCGCGCCACTCGACAGGCCGCATCCATACCGGGGAATCCGGGTACAGCCGCTGCCAGGTGCGCAGGCTGGTCATCACGGTCGGCACGGTCGACAAAGGATCGTTTCTGCCCTCGAGCCGGTTATGTATCTGCACGACGGAACAGCGGCTGCTTTTCTCGTAGAACACCATGTTGTTCGCCAGCGCCGCCGTGATGGTTATATCCGGATTCTCGAAATTTCCCTCCAGTGCATATGACATCGAACTATGCGCCAGTATGCAGTGCGTCATGATGAACGGTGAATCTCCCTCGACCTGGTAAACGATGTGCGGGCGGCGTGCCAACCGCGCAATGAATGCGAAGGGCTTGCCATCGTTGTCGGTTACGCCAACCACTTCTTCGTCCGGCCCATATTTGTCGATCGCCTCGTCCATTGAAATAAATATGGGATTTTTGACCGGCTTAAACAACAATTTTGCATGCATCAGGAAGCCGTAAATCAGCAGTAGCGCCACTGCTAGGACAGACGCAATGAGCAAAATCGACCAGGAACCAGCGATAGCATTCTGATAAACGCCGTACCCGATCACGCCAGCGCTGCAACGATCAATACCCCGGATTGCGAGTAGATATATCTTGCGCCTGCGGGAGACGCCGCAATTTTGTTGGTCAACAGAAGAATACCGAGCGTGCCGGGCAAAACGGCCACCGCTGTCAGCAGGACGGCGAGAATTGCGAGGACATCCGTTGTATTCATTGTAATCAACCGGGGCGTCGGTGTTTTTCTAATTTGTACTGTACCGTACATTATTGATCAAGCCGGGCAGGATTGCCAGAGCCGGCATTTCAGGCGGCTTATTCGGTGGCGGACTGGTGGTAGGCCTCGAGGAAGCGATCGACGACATGCCGCGCCTTGACCCCGGCCTCCTCGGGCGAAAGCGGGCTGGCATCGAGGTACAGCTGTTCGATATAGAGCTGGTGCATCAACATGCCGCGAAAAAACTCGCAGGCCTCATCCGCGCTACGGATATCAAGCAGACCCTTTTCGATCAGGACTTCGAAATAGTCGCGCAACACC
Organism: Pseudomonadota bacterium; assembly: GCA_022567775.1. Taxonomy (GTDB): domain Bacteria; phylum Pseudomonadota; class Gammaproteobacteria; order Steroidobacterales; family Woeseiaceae; genus SZUA-117. The sequence goes on from JADFGH010000093.1 coordinate 7,062, forward strand.
GTGTGACCGTGCAGCGGTCCCTGTTCGTAATACATCCGCGCAATATCGGGAAAGCGGTTGCGCTCCGAAATAATCAGTCGCATCAGCGCGCGATGATTGCGGGAAAATACGATGCGTAAGCGGTGTTCGGCAAATATCACCAGCGTATCGCGGATATTATCCAGCGACCGCAATTCCGGATCTTCATGAGTCGTGACAATTGAATCAACAACTGCACGAAATAAATCTGCTTTGGTCGGGAAATAACTGTACAGCGTCGCCTTCGAGCCACCGGATTTTTCGACGATGGCGTCAATCGACGTTTCGCCATAGCCTTCGGACAGGAACAGTTTAGTCGCTGCTGCAAGAATCTTGGCTTTCCGTTGCTGGCCGCGGGCAGACATGCGCTGCCGCTTCCTGTTGCTTCCGTCCACCGCCTTCAGTGCTGGTTTTTCCCGGCTGGCTGCCACGTTCGTGACCTCTTTTTGCCCTGGCGCGGCGCAATTTGCCGCGACGCCTGACAATATCACAACTATGATCGGGCCATGAATAGCGGAAACCTTCGATTGCAAATCGCCACCGGACTGGCGTCGCTGATTACTTTTGTCGCCCTGACCTGGGCGATGGATCTGTTTCAAACGTTCGGGATCTATCTCTATCCCGCGCAACTGGTTATCGGCGTACTCGGCCTCGCCATTGCGCTCGCCTACATTCATCTGCCTGCACGACGTCATGCCGGGAAACGAGCGACACCATGGCATGACTGGATCGCAGCGGCCATCGGCCTGCTGACTGCCGGCTGGATGTCCGCCCGCTATCCGCTACTGGTGGACCTGACCATCGATGCGCCGCGCGAGATCGTCGTGATCGGCCTGGTAATAATCCTGCTGACACTCGAAGCGCTGCGCCGTGCAACCGGTTTGGCACTGCCACTGATCGTTGTCACATTTATTAGCTACGCGGTTGCCGGACATGTGATTCCCGGCCCGTTTGCTGCCCAGCAGACCAGCTGGGATGTCGTGGCCGGATTTCTCGCGTTCGATGCCAATGCGCTGCCTGGCGGGCCGT
>JADFGH010000094.1 GCA_022567775.1 Pseudomonadota bacterium
GTCACCTGAAAACTTCGCTTCTGCGAAAAATGAAGGCAACCCGGCGAATAAAAGAATGACAACCGCCCAGGGAGAAAACGTGAAAAGCAGAACCGCGTAACTGGTGAGAGATACTGCGTTTTGTACCAGCGCGAAAGTTCGGGTGACGAGGCTGAGTGGACGGCTGGAAGCCTCACGTCGTGCCTGTGTCAGTTTGTCATAAAATTCTGAGTCCTCGAAATGTGCGAGCTGAAGTGTCAGCGCTTTCTCAAGGATCATTACGTTAACGCGTTGCCCGAGGAGTGCACGCAGTAGCGATTGACTCGCCGATATGCCGCGCTGGCTGCCCGCAACCGCGATTACGACAACCGCTTCCAGTGCAACCAGCCAGAATACGCGAGCTCGATCGGGTGTGGCAGATGACATTGCGTCAAGCACGCCATCGACGATCAGCTGACCGATGAAGGCGATCACGGCCGGTAAAATGCCGGCAACTATTGTGAGAAGTGCAAGCGTGAACGTAAGCGCCCGGCTTGTCGTCCACACAAGGTCCATCGCGCGTCGACTATATCCAAATACGCCGAGGACCCGGCTGGCCAAACCAACGGAGGAATCTTTTTCGTCAAACATCAGCGAAGCGCGGCAACACCCTTACATTTTGCTGCAGAATGATGGATGTCCCAATTTTTCTCTTACTCGACAGCCATCAGTGCGGTAGCCACTCGCTTCGGTACCTGCCCTACCGCTATGGTGGCAACTTCCTTCATGGTGGCAACGTCAATCGCGTGCGTTTCGTTGTCGCCAGCGGCGCCGATGTACACGTACTTTCCATCGGGTGTGAACGTTACCCACTCGGGATGCTGGCCCACGAAGACACGGCCGATTTCCCTGAGATCGGGCAGGGAATACACGTAGGCATGACTGTAGACCTTGCTGGTAGACCACAGGGTTTTTCCGTCCGGTGAAACGCCCAGACCATGTGCCGGCGCACCTTGCAATCCATCTGTGTGAGCGTGTTCGCCGGGCACCGGTGGATGTTCCACGCGCGCAACTTCTTCACGCTTATTGAAATCGACTACCGCAAAGCCGTGAAAATTGGATAGCTGCACGTAAATGTTTTTCGTTGAGCCATCAGCATTGGTATCAAATGCCATTGGCCTGACGCCGGCACTCATTTTCAGTGTCCAGACCAGTTCATCGGTCGCTGTGTCTATGACATTGATGGTGCTGGTATGAATCGAACCGGCGACCGCATGTTTCCCATCCGGCGTGACGTAGACATTGTGAATGGCCCCATCCACCGGCAAGGTCTTGATGTTCGTCAGCGCCTGCGTGTCGATGATATCTACAGAGCCGGGCATTTCCATAATGCCCACATAAACCTTGCGCCCATCCTTGCTGACAGACACGTTATTGGGTCGGCCGCTCAGAGGTATTCGTCGTTTCACCCTCAGAGTTCGGGAATCGACAACATCAAGGCTGTGGAGAGCCTCGTTGGACAAGTACAGCTGACTGCCGTCGGGAGCCGATGCAATGCCATGCGCTATTTCAATATCATCAATGATTCCGACAACTTTATTCGTTACAGGATCGATGACATAGGTATCGTCGCCGGCCGCGCTGGTCTGAATAATGCGAATGACCAGGCCCGATGGTTCCCTGCGGCTACTGGCGCCGGCCACCCAATCCGCAATAATGCGCCACTCCGGATCATCCTGGCTGGCGAAATGCTGGCCTCCACCATGAAAGGGATCACCGCCGGCCTTCGTTGCCAGGGGATGGGTTAACAATCGGCTTTTCAAAGGGTCAGTTCCAGGCACCACAAAGGCTCTCGCCGATGCGTAGTTGAGACGAGATTGCTCGTCGGTCCAGAAAAAGGCGCCGTCGGCCAACGGTTGCAGTCGAAAACCGCTGCTTCGCGTGTGGCATTGAATGCAGCGAACATTGTTGTTTCGCTTGGCCAGGAATATGGGCTGCACTTCGCTCCTGAAGTATTCGAAATCCAGTTCATCAGCCGCGTGCTGAGCGAACCCGGTTGGCGACAGGGAAAACACAAATCCCAGTGGAATCAGGATTCTCGTGGCAACAGCTCTGATATTCACAGCGGCCTCCTTCATGTTGCTGGCATCCGCACTATAAACCGGAATGCAACAAAATACGCGACCAGTCCGGATTGAACTGGTCGCGTACCAACAAACTGCGGTTTCGCCGCTATGCTGCCTTTACAGCAATATGTTTTATCTTGTTCTGCGCCTCTTTAGTCCTGGGGAGTTCTATTTTCAGCACGCCCCTCTTGAAGGAAGCCTCGATCTTCGATTCGTCCACTTCGCCGGGAAGCTCCAGGGTACGACGGAACGAGCCGAAGGTGCGCTCGCGCCGGTAGAAATCCTTCCCTTCTTCTTTCTCTTCCTGCTTCTTTTCACCGCGGATGGTCAGCAGACGGCCGGACAAGGTTATATCGACGTCCTTTTCGTCCATTCCCGGGAGTTCGATGCTCATGTAAAACGCTTTGTCATCCTCGGTCTGGTCGATATCCGGCATAAGCAGCTCGCGTCCCCATTCCCGTGGAATGAGCGATTTACGTTCATGCCTGATCGACATCTCATCAAACAGCCTGTCCATTTCTCTGTGCAAGGATTCCATCTGTCTTCCAAAACCACCGAATGGCCCCTCATCTGTCTCCCAGCGGCGCAGTCCGCCCCATTTCCAGGGTACAATTTCTCTTAAAGTCATGATCCGCTCCAATCGTTCCGTCAAATAGCCCAGTAACACCCGTTTCGCGAGCCGCAATCGGAACGCGCTAATACCCATCGGGTAACATTTGCGGCTCAAATTGATTACGACACGGACGAGTCAGCTTGACAATTCGGAGTTCTACTTATTGCCGGATTTACCGAAATCCTGCGCCGCGAACATCCGCGGTAATGTTGGATCGGCAAGACGATCGGCCAGCGCTCTGACCTTGTTGACCAGCGCTGTCCGTGTTGTGCGCAGGTTTTCGACTTCGCTGCCGAGACGAGTCAACCTTAGTACAGACAACATTGAGATGAACAGGCCGGCCTCCGCTTCGATCAGGCGCACTGACGCAACAAAACTGAACGACAGTGCGATCATTGCCACGGCTGCCCACCAGATTCCAAAGTACATGCCGACGACGATCGCGATGATCAAATATATAAGAGGTAACAGAAGAATCGTCGCAAATACTTTCAAGGTTGCGATATCGTCCATTTCGTAGCTGAAGCGTTCGCCCACCGTTGCGGCAATCCAGCCAACCGGCAGATGAACGAGTGCGCCGGGTATTGCGAGTGGCAACAATGCGAGCATCATCAGGCCCCGGAGCATGATTTTGCGAAACGCGTGGCCGAGCGTCACCGGATAGCGCAATTGATAGTCCTTGAGTCCAAGCATTTCGAGACGGGATTGATAGTTTTCGAGCTCATCGCGGAATGCCTGCATCTCCGGGTCGTCAATCGCCAGCAGGTAGCTGTCAACGAATCGTCGGCTTAATTCGACGTACTGGCCCGGTGTCAGGTCGGCGGACGACGGTTTGTAAAGGCGCCTGGCCGTCTGTATGAATCGCAGCGTGCGCCAGTCCGGTGCGTTGAGAGTCACGCTTTTCAGCGCCTGAGTCAGGTGCTCCGTCAGTTGCCTTACTGTGTCCTGCTCTTTGTTTTCATAGTCGCGCAGCCATTTTTCGCCAACGTCGATTGGCTCGCCAAATTCGATAAGCACCTGGCTCCTGAAGCGATGGCGATGAATATAGTTCAGTCCGCAGGGAACGATTTTGACGTGGGTTTTGCCGCGCGCGGCGACCGCAAGCGCAATGCGTGCGGTACCGGTTTTTAGTTTTACCAGTTGCGACTCGGCGTGGCTGATGCCTTCCGGGAAAATGGCCATGCACTTCCCGGACTCGATAATCTCGTAGACCTTCTCAAATGCCTGCTGATTATCGACTTCACCGTCGTGATCCTCGCGACGGTAAACTGGTACAGCACCGGTTGCCCTCAGAATCGGCACCAGCATTCGATAGTTCCAGAGCTTGGCGTTGGCAAGGAAATACAAAGGCCAACGTTCGCACTTGGCAATCAACAACCAGCCATCCATTAATGCGTTCGGATGGTTGCCGGCGAAAATGACAGGGCCTTCGGCGGGGATATTTTCAATGCCGACAACGTCGATGCGGCGAAAGAATGTGTTGGCAACAGTACGAATCAGCGAAATGATCAGACGATGAAACATCGATATGCCTTGCCGAACCCCCGATTAACGCACTTTGCGATTTTGCCCGGGAGCTGTCAAATCGGGCGCAACAACTGAGATTCATCATTTGGAGCGATGCTAAGCACTTGATGCAAGACGTAAAAGTGGCGTTTCCACTGGCCTATGGTCAACTTTGGAGGAAATAGCTAAGCTAAGCGGCCGGCATAGCGAAAAACGACAAAAGAAGCTGCCGTTCCATAAACGAAGTGACGCCTGGCCGGCATTCAGCCGCCCCGCGCTCAACAAAAGTACCGATAACAAGGATTGCCATGACTAATTCAGACACTGCCGCTGCCGACCGCAATTTCCAGAAAAACGCGATGGCATCATTCGTACAGATTGGTGCACTGCTCGTACTCATCGTCTGGTGCTTTCAAATCATTGCACCATTCATCTCGGTCATCCTGTGGGGCATGCTCATCGCAGTCGCGCTGTATCCCGTACATTCCCTGTTGGCGGCCAAATTCGGCGGGCGAGAAAAACTTTCAGCGACTGTATTCGTGCTACTCGGTCTTGCGATTTTGCTCGTGCCATCCTGGATAACGGCAGAATCTTCGATTGGCGCGATGAAATCTGTCGGTGAGCAACTACACAGTGGCACCGTATCGATTTCACCGCCCGACGAATCGGTAGCAGAATGGCCACTGATTGGTGAGAAGGTATACGGAATCTGGAGTGGTGCAGCATCCAATCTGGAAGCGACGCTCAATAAATACAGCGATCAGCTCCAGTCTCTCGGCCGTCACGTAGTCAGTGTCGCCGGTTCCATGGCCATCGGCATTCTTCAATTCGTCATATCTATCATCATCGCCGGTGTGTTTCTCGTCAGCGCAGAAGGTGGCCACAAAACGGCAGTCAAATTCGCCTCGAGTCTCGCTGGGAATCGCGGCGAAGCGTTGATCGATCTCGCCGTTGCGACCATTCGCAGCGTCGCCAAGGGCGTTCTCGGGGTCGCGATCATCCAGGCATTATTGGCCGCGATCGGACTGGCGGTGATCGGTGTGCCGGCGCCCGGAATCTGGGCCTTTGCGGTGCTGATCCTGGCAATCGTGCAGTTGCCGCCGATCATAATACTCGGGCCGATCGCGGTCTGGGTATTTTCAGTCGCCGAACCGATGCCGGCAACGATATTTGCCGTCTATGCATTCATTGTCAGCATTAGTGACAGTTTTCTCAAACCCCTGTTTCTGGGGCGCGGGATGGATATACCAATGCTGGTTATTCTGCTCGGCGCCATTGGCGGCATGATCATGTCGGGAATAGTCGGACTGTTTCTCGGGGCGATCGTATTGGCGCTCGGTTATACGATTTTGATGGCCTGGATGGAAACCGACGAATTGAATAATCCGCGGCAGCCTGCCGAAGAGGCTGAGGCAAGCTGACCTGCCCGCGAATGTTTATCAAGCAACAGATTGTCCGGGTTGTATTGATCCTGGTATCTGCCTGGATCTCGGCCTGCGCGCCGGTTGGCCCCGATTTCGTACGGCCGGACTCAAGCTCGAATGCATCCTGGTCTGATTTCGTACGAGAGGATTTCCAGTTCGCACCCCAGGACTCGGTCGAATGGTGGGGCATATTCGGCGATCCCGTGCTCAACCAGCTGGTGGCTACTGCCCACCGCAACAACAACAATATTCGTCTGGCCGGCTTGGCCGTGCTGGAAGCTCGCGCATCGCTGGGTATCGCGCGCGGCAGCCGCTATCCGCAGGCGCAATTCGTTGCGGGAGATGCGACGCGCATCGAGTTAAGTGAGAGCAACGCGAATACCGCGGGTGGCGCGGACCTGAGTTACTGGCAATACAATCTTGGCGCGAGCGCGTCATGGGAAATCGATTTCTGGGGCCGCTTTCGCCGTGGCATCGAGTCAGCCGATGCCAACCTGCTTGCATCAATCGCCAGCTTCGACGACACGCTGGTATTGCTGAGCGCCCAGGTAGCCAGCGTGTATGTGGTTATTCGTACCACTGAAGAACAGTTGCGTATTGCCCGGGAAAACCTGGCACTCCAGGAGCGGAGTTATGAAATTGTGGATGTGCTCTACCGCTTCGGCGCCAGCAACGAACTCGACGTGCAGCAAGCCGAGACCCTGCTACTGAGCACGCGAGCCACGATACCGAGTCTGCAAATAGGGCTGCGCCAGGCGCACCACGCGCTGGCCGCCTTACTGGGCCTGCCGCCCACGGACCTGACACAAATCCTTGGCGGTGAAGGACGCATTCCTGAGGTTCCGGAGCAAATCATGGTCGGCATCCCCGCGGACATGTTGCGGCAAAGGCCCGATGTGCGCCGCGCGGAATTGCGCGCAATGGCGCAAAACGCACAGGTCGGTGTTGCCAAAGCTGATCTGTACCCGAGTTTCAGCATCAATGGTTCGCTGGGCCTGGCAGCAGCCGGCGATACAAATACCACGCGCACGGGTGACAGCGGGATTGGTGAGCTGTTTCGATCGGAAAGCCTGACCTATGCCGTCGGACCATCATTTGTCTGGCCATTCCTCAATTACGATCGCATCAAGAATAATATTCGGGTGCAGGACGCACGCTTGCAGCAGTCGCTGGTGCAATACCAGGAAACCGTCATACAGGCGGCGCGGGAAGTCGAGGATGCCATGGTCGCATTCGTCGGCAGTCAGCAACAGGACGAGATCTTGCTCGATACCGTGGCATCCGCCAGGCGCTCCACGGAATTGTCGATGTTGCGTCACCAGGAGGGCTTTGCCGATTACCAGCGTGTGCTGGATGCGCAACAGGCCCTTTTTGGCCAGCAGCAGCGATACGTGTCGAATAAAGGTTTTGCAATCCAAAGCCTGATATCTGTTTACAAAGCACTCGGCGGTGGCTGGCAAAGCGCAGGCGCCGGATTCATCGATGAGGCCACGCGACAGGAAATGGAACAGCGAACAGATTGGAGCGACCTGCTGGATTCGGATCGCACCACTATTAGCGAGCAGGAATGACGGACAAAAACAATAACGATGACGCGAAAACCGCTGCGGAGGAAGTCGAAGAGACTTCCGTGAAAGCTCCGATGGACCCGGTGCGCAAATGGACACTGATTGTTCTCGGCGCATGCGTGGTGCTGATGGCCTGGTACCTGATCTCGGATCGTGTCACACCGTATACGAACCAGGCGCGGGTGCATGCGCTCGTTGTGCCGATCGCACCCCAGGTCTCGGGCATCGTCACGGACGTTGCGGTCACCAATAACGAGTATGTGTCTGCCGACCAGGAGCTGTTTCGGATAGACCGCGATCAATATCAGTTAGCAGTTGAGACTGCGCGGGCGAATCTTCAGTCGGCACGGCAGGCGACCGGAGCATCGATAGCCAGCGTCGAAGCGGCTCGTGCCTCTGTGGGAGCGGCAAGGGCAGGCATGGCTTACGCAAGTCAGGATGCAATGCGCTTGCGACGGATCAAAAAGGAAGATCCCGGCGCCATTTCCGATCGCCGGCTGGAGCAGGCCGAAGCAGCGTTAAATGTCGCGGAGTCACAATTGGCCGCGTCGCAGGCCAACCTGGAGAAGGCGATTCAGGACCTGGGCGAAGCTGGCGACGAAAACTTCCGCATTTTGCAGGCGCAGGCAGCGCTGGATCAGGCGCAGCTGAATTTGTCGTGGACGTCCGTGCGGGCGCCAGACGATGGCCTGTTAAGCGATATCCGGGTGGACAGAGGAAATTTTGCCGCGGCCGGCGCGCCTTTGATGACGTTTATCGCCATTCACAACATCTGGGTGCAAGCGGACTTTACGGAAAATAATCTCGGCCACATCGACCCTGGTGACCGCGTAGAAATTCTCTTCGACTCCTTGCCCGGCAGGGTCTTTTCCGGCCGCGTACGAAGCACCGGAT
>JADFGH010000095.1 GCA_022567775.1 Pseudomonadota bacterium
ATCGGGCATCTCGGCAGTTTCAACGACCTGATGCTGGCCGGCACGCTGTCAGGCGTCGAGATGGGTCTGGCGCTTGCCGGGGTTCCATACCAGCCGGGTGGCGTGCAGGCAGCGCTAGCCTACCTTGCACGGAACAGGCAGTGATGGAGCCGGCGACTGCTGTTGTCACCAGTCCGCTACTGGCACTAATCGCCTTCCTCGGCGTAATCATCCTGTTATTGTTTCTCATCGCGAAATGGCGCTGGCATGTTTTTCTCGCGTTGCTGATTCCACTGTTGCTATTCGGCCTGATCCCGGGCGTACAGACGAATAACTTCATCGATGCATTCGAGAAAGGATTTGGCAACACGCTGGGTTCGATCGGCGTTGTCATCGTGCTGGGATCCATCATTGCCGAAGCGCTGCGGCATACCGGCGCGATCCAGACCATTACGCGGACGATGGTCAGCGTCGTTGGCTCATCAAGGATGCCGCTGGCATTGACACTGACCGGCTTCGTGCTGGGCATCGCTATTTTCTCTGACGTCGCGTACGTGATCCTCAATCCGCTCGTGCACTCGGCGGCCAAAGCCATGAATGTTACGATCAGCGTCATGTCGATTGGCCTCGTCGGTTCGTTGCAGCTAACGCATGCGATCGTGCCGCCGACACCTGGCCCTCTTGCAGCTGCCGCCCTGCTTGGGGCCGACATCGGCAAGATAATTATATTCGGCGCTATCGCCTGTCTCGCAGGTTCGCTCGCAAGTTGGATCTGGGGACAATACATTGTCGGACCGAGAATCAAGACGATGGCGTCGGACGAGTTCGCCGGCGAGGAACTATTCACCGGCGAACATGCCCCGGAATTGCCGGGGGTATGGAGTTCTTACGCGCCGATTGCCTTACCGATACTGCTGATTTCGGCGCAAAGTGTCTCGCGCCTGTTTCTCGAGCAGGATCACATCGTGCGGGCAGCACTTGCCTACATCGGCTGGCCTGTCGCAGCCCTCAGTGTCGGTGTGTGGCTCGCGTATCGAAATATCCGGACTGACGAACACCGGCTGGCGGCAAAATCCAAATGGATCGAGGAGGCCTTGAAAATTTCGGCGATGATACTCGTGGTCACAGGGCTCGGCGGGTCCCTCAGCGAAATCCTGAAAGGCACACCTGCCGTCGACATCATCAGCGGTTTTTTTGCGGATTACGGCCTGCCGGCAATTCTGCTGCCATTCGTCATTGGCATTATCGGTAACATGATTACCGGGTCGACAACGGTCGGCGTCATCACTGCTGCAGCGCTGGTCGCACCGATGTTGCAAAACCTGGCACTATCGCCGGAAGCCGCAATGCTCGCGGGCGCCAGTGGCTCCGTGATCATCAAGTACGTCAACAGCAGCTACTTCTGGGTCTGTACTTCGCTCAGCAAGCTGAGCGTCAACGACGCGATTCTCGGCTATGGTGGCGCGACACTTGTCGGTGGAATCGTGTCCTTCCTTGCCGTGTGTGTCATGTGGGTTACAGGCCTGATATAGCCCGGATTATTCATGAGTGACGGCACCCATCACAATGAAAGGCAAATGTATCAGGCAATTCAGTATTTATCGGATTGTATCGAAGCGTTACAGTTTGCGCCTGCCGGGCTGTCGCTTCCTGTGCCGGCATCCCGTCCGATCCTGCTCAACCCGTAGCTGGGCTATGAATCTCGCACGATCGAACGCGCTGCACGCGGCACAGAAACCGGCATCCCCGGCCACTCATGAATAGTCCGGACCAGTGAACGCCAAGTCCGGAAACTGGGATTCCTTCGCACTGTTGCTGATCGACAATCAGCACGATTTCTGGGCCGGGGAAATGTCGCAGACATTCGCTGACTATGAAAAGAATGTCAGCCGTTTGCTCGAGGTGTGCCGGCATGAAGGAATTGACGTCGTTCATCTTCGTGCCAGGTTTCAGCAGGACGAATCCGACTGGATGGTGAAATACAAATATCTTGGCCGGATACCATGCGTTGCGGGAACGCCGGGTGTTGAGATTTTTCCCTTTGCCCAGGATGAGCCTGGTGAATTCGTCATTTACAAGCAGTCTTTCGATGGTTTTCTCAAGCCGGCATTACCGGCATACCTGGAGAAGAACCGGAAACGCTTTCTGCTGCTGGCGGGTTTGGTCACGTCAGTCTGTGTCTTCCTGACCGCGGCGACGGCGGCACAGCGCGGTTATCTCGTAGGAATCGTCGAGGACTGCTGCGCCGACAGTCCCGAAGCACACAATCACACCCTGCAGAGGTACCCTTTCATTTTTGACCGCACATCCGTCGACCAGTTAACCGCCGACCATGCAAAATGGCTGGCAGATCTCGACAGATTGACAAATTGACACTGATTTTCAGCGTCAGCCCGCGGACCACACCTTGGGAAACCACTTGTCGTTACGCGGCGCCTCACCTGGATTAACGCCAACGCGTTCCTGGGTCACGATAGGATCGGTTCCTTCCGTGGGATTCCACCTGGCATCATCACCGATGTACCTGATTGACAGGGCGGCTCGTCGTCGCGACGTATCCTTGTTTTGTTTCGCACCGTGAACGATTTCGGCGCCGAATACGATCGCGTCGCCGGGTTGCATGTCCCAGCAGAGGATCTCGTAGTCATCGGGTGCTGCATCGATATCCGGCATCTCCTCGTACGCGGCATTGTCGCCCAGAAACTCGGAGCTGCCACCTTCCTTGCTGAACGCCATCGGCCTGAAAACCTTGCCCCAGGCGTGCGAACCCCGGACGAATTGCGCGGCGCTGGATGCTTCGTCACAAGCTGTCAGGGCGACCCACGTGGACGCAATCTGCCTGCCCTTGAAGGGCCAGTACGGTCGATCCTGGTGCCAGGGTGTGTCTTGTGTCGTGCCTGCATCCCGCACGAAAGTGTGATCGAAGAATAATCGCGCTTCGCGCGTCCGCATCAGGCGGCCAACGATTTCCGGCAAGCGGCTGTTCGCGCAGAACTCGTACATCCACGGCATCGTCGGCCACAGGTGACGATCGGAGAATCCGCCCTTGCGAATGGTCGTCCAGCGATCATTCGTATCAGCAATGAGCGCATCGATGTTAGCAAGCACCGATGCTGCAACGTCCTTCTCTACGGCCCCGCGGATGCACACCGCGCCATCGAGCTCGTATTGTTCTATTAATTTCTCTGAAATCATGATTTTGGCCTGTATTGATTCGACCGGGCCGCCGGTTCTGCACTGACTGACACCTGGTGCGAAAATGCCTGCATAATTGTAAGACCTAAATGCCCTCTTTAGGAAGATTGCTTGAACAATAAACAACAGATAACGCTCGTCAGCTTCCTGGCCTACTTTGTCATGTCCGGCATGCTGGCGCCGATGGGCATTATCTCAGGCGCCATGTCAGAGCATTTCGGCCAGCCCGTAACAGAGATCACCGCCAGGTTCGGCTGGCTCACATTCGGTATCCTGGTCGGCGCCATTATCGCACTGTTCATATTCGATCTCGTCAGACTCCGCAAGCTCCTGATGCTGGTCTATACGGTGCTAACGGCATGCCTTATCTCGTTGACTTTCCTCAGCAACATGACGCGAATCGGGATTGCACTAGGTCTCGTCGGCGTGTGTTGCGGCATCGGTCTTGCCGGGGCCGCCCTGGTAATCTCGAGGACCTATGAAACCGAGCAGCGGGCATCGATGCTGGTCATCACGGATGGCTGGTTCAGCGTCGCCGGCATCGTGTGCTCATGGATTGCCATTTTCCTGATTGCGCGGGAATACCACTGGTCAGGCGTGTATCAATTTGTCGCACTGATAGCGGCGTCGATCGTTGTTCTCAGTTCCCTGTCGACATTCCCGGCGACCGATGGGGATGAGCAGCAATCCCCGGCTACCGGGACCTGACCGGCTCCGGTCTTGCTGTGTATTGCGGTGCTGTTTCTCTATACCCTGGGCCAGTGGTCCGTGCTCTTGTGGCTTCCCAATTATGCCGAGACTGAACTGGGTGCACCGCGCGATCAGGCAGGACAACTCGTCAGTCAGTTCTGGACCGGCATGTTTGCGGCGCAGATTTTTGTCGCCTGGTGGGTTCTCAAAGTCGGCGTTCGACGCCTGCTACTGATCGCCGGTGTTTCAACGAGTCTTTTTTCGATTCCATTGTGGGTTTATGGCGACATCGATGGCCTGATCATCCTGACCACGTTGTGGGGTTTCGCGAATCTGGGCCTGTTGAAGGTAGTTCTTTCTTTCGCGACGCAAATGCTGCAAAGACCGACCGCGAGGCTGGTCTCCAGTCTGTTACTGGGTGCTACCATCGGTACCGCGATCAGCCCGTGGCTGACCAGCCAGATCGTAACGGCAACGAATACGCACTTCGTTTTGCAATTCGGGACAGCCTGCTATGTAGCCCTGACGATTCTTTTAGTGACGGCCAGTCGACTGCATCGAACGATTGAATCACAAGATGCGCAACGGAGTAGCGCATGATCATACAAACCGTCGATGTTGAGAGCCCGGAAGCGGGGCAGCAATTCGTGCGCTCTTTGCATGAGACAGGATTTGCTGTTCTTAGGAATCATCCGATTCCTGGTGCCCTGCTTGAAAGCATATACGGCGGCTGGGGCAGGTTTTTTGATAGTGAGGAGAAACACGAGTTTCAATTCGATCCGCACAACTGTGACGGCACACAGCAAGGCTATTACCCGCCACAAGTGTCGGAGACTGCGGTTGGCCATTCAGCAAGGGATCTAAAGGAATTCTTTCATGTTGTGCCGGGAGGCCGCATCCCGCCCGCCCTGGAACATGAAATACTGGACTACCGCAAATCGACGTTTGAACTTGGCGCAAAGCTTGTGGACTGGCTTCAATGCTTCACCCCTGCCGGGGTAACTGCGAGACTCTCCGAGCCGTTCACTGACATGCTCTGCAGTACAGCAAGCTTGCTGCGAATACTCCACTACCCACCCCTGACCGGCAGCGAAGAGACGAACGCCGAGCGTGCCGCAGCCCACGAAGACATCAACCTGATCACGATCCTGCCGGTTGCCGAACAGCCGGGGCTACAGGTCAAAGACAGTGACGATAAATGGATTGACGTCGCCAGCGTTCGCGGCGAACTGGTGGTAAACAGTGGCGACATGCTGTTGGAAGCCACCGGTGGTTATTTTCCGTCAACGACGCACCGGGTTATCAATCCCGCAGACGACTCAGCCAATGTGTCCCGACTTTCCATCCCGTTCTTCCTGACGCCTCGCCTGGAGGTCGTGCTTTCCGACCGCTATACGTCCGGTAGTTATCTTGAAGAAAGGCTTAAGCTAATTACCCGCTAACGCCAGGGTGTCCGCATACAAGTCAAGCACCATGTCCGTTTTGACTGCCGTACAAATGTTGCAAACCGGTTTGCCCTGCCATGCCGTGGTCTCGAAATCGGCAGCAGGATCTCCGAGAATAGTTTGCCCGATGGCGATACCCCCGGTAACAACGCGGACAATTCCTGACCTGGTTGTATAGGAACAGGAATTCAACAAGTAAGCCACTGCGCTCGAATCATGAACGGGGCATGCGCGCGTGCCTGTCACCCGTTCATGAAAATCCAGGTAGAGGCGGGTAATCCGGACTATGAAGTCGCCCGCACTGCCCGCATTATCTTTCAGCGCATCAAAAAATTGGCTGTCAGCGATGGTTTCCTGGGTGACATCCAGGCCAACAATTGTTGTTCGCAAGCCGCTCGTGAATACCCTGTCGGCTGCCAGCGGATCACCCGCGATATTCGCTTCTGCCACCGGAGATACGTTGCCCCGATGTCCGTTAAAACCAAAGGCTCCGCCCATAACGACGACTTCCCTGATCAATTCCGGCAATTCGGGACATAGCTCGAGCGCAAGGGCCAGGTTGGTCAGGCGGCCCACTGCAACGATGCTTATCTCTTGCGGGTTTTCCCTCGCGATCTGGACGATCGCCTGCGCCCCAGGCAGAGCTTCAGCTCGCCCGGCCGGTTCAGCGATTTCGATATCGCCAAGTCCGTTGCTGCCGTGAACGAAATCGGGGTAGCCCTCGCCGAGGCGTTCGCCGATTGGCTGGCCCGCACCACGATAAACCGGTGCCCCGATGCCGAAACACTCCTTTATATAGAGTGCGTTCCTGGTCGTCGTCTCGACACTGGCGTTACCAAAACCGGTAACAATTGCCCGCAGGTCGACAGCGGGCGAATAGTGAAGGAACAGCAGCGCCATCGCATCGTCGATGCCGATATCCGTATCGAAAATCACTTTCTTCATGGCTTACGCACATGCCACCCGCTTAATTTCCAGTTCCTGGTGCCGGGTCATGAAAGTGTGTTGCCTGCAATGAAGAGGGAATGGTCGTCCGGCCTTATGATTCAAGCGCGTCCGTAACAACCCGATATCCGGTATCCACCAGCATCCTGCCTCTCATGCGGCGGCCCTCTGCGGTGTTCCTGACGCCGTAACCATCCATCAGGCGATTCATCAGATTGAACAGGCCGCAGATCATCACCGTGTAATGGAAACAGTCTTCGTCCCAGCCGGCATCAAAAATCGCATCGACGTCGGCCTGCACCATTCGGGAGGGTGTTTCCGTCAGCTTCCTGACGTAGCGCAGGACCGGCTTCAGCTTTTCATCGACTACACTGGCATCGAGATCACTCAGCATGGAATCCAGCAGATTCTCATCTACGCCGAATGCCTCTGCCGTCGCTTTGTGCGTGTCGTAGCAATACGTGCAGTCGTTGGTGCCGGAGGTGTATGCACCGATCAATTCCCGTTGCTCACTGGTGAATGCACAGTCACCGGATCGCATCACGACCTCCGCCAATTCCGTTATTAATACCGCATGTTGCGGGTAGCGTCGCAGAACGGCGGCAACGCTTTCCTCTGATTCGGGGACGGATTTTACAAATGCCATGACAAACTCCTGATTTTCGTTGCAGCGGATACGGATCCCTGGTTCAACAGGACGGCCGATCGCCTTTGATGGTGACTCTCCTGCCCTTGCGTTCTTCCGGCCAGTAGTCCCAGATTGCACGATGCATGCAACAGCGATTGTCCCAGAACGCCATGTCATTGTGCGACCAGCGGAAGCGAATCTGGAATTCAATTTGTTCGCAATGACCGAACAACATCTCGAGAATCACGCGGCTCTCCGTGGCAGATAATTCATTGATCCTGGTGGTAAAGGTCCGGTTTATGTAGAGCGCCTGGCGCTTTGTGTCGGGATGTGTCCGCACGATGGGGTGCACAGCGGACGGACAGGAAATGTTGTTGTCGTCCTGACCCCGGTCTGCGTACCTGCCCAGGTACACGTGTGCCGATTCGTGTGTCGCCGTCAGACCCATGAGCATATTCTGCATCGGTGCTGACAAGGCCTCCCAGGCAGCGTACATATCGCTGAACATCGTATCGCCGCCGGACGGCGGCAATATGTGCAGTTGCAACATCGTACCCAGCGGCGGGATTTCATCGCAGGAAACATCGGAATGCCAAAACTCGCCGTTTGCTACTTTTGACTCCTTGTGTGCGTGAATCTCAAAGATCTCCGGGTAGCCCTCCATCGCCGGCGCCGCCGGATGCGCGTGCAGTTCACCGAACATGCGGCCGAATTCGATATGCCGGCCCGGCGGGATTTCCTCCTGATCCCTGAAGAACAACACCTGGTGAGCGAGAAAGGCCTTCCTGATCTCGTCGAATTCCTGAGCCGACACTCCATGGGCGAGCGAAATGCCACGAACTTCGGCACCCAGGTTCGGCGCGTAAGGGCGTATTTCGATCTTCGAATAGCTGACAGCGGGTGTGGCCATTGCTGTGTGCGTGCCTGGGGGTCAGCTCAAAATGCCGATGGTCGCCTGGGCGTAGTCGCCGCTGCCGGGATTTCCATCGGGAAAGATACCGTGTGCCGCAACCCATTCGCGAGACTCGTCGAATACTTAA
>JADFGH010000096.1 GCA_022567775.1 Pseudomonadota bacterium
AGTACCTCCCCCGGAGAAACCTGCAACTCGCCGGCGGCATCGCCGCCATATCGATTATCGTACTCGCCTGGCTTGTTGCCCTGCAACTCTGGGCCTGATGGCCTCTCTGGTTGTAGAATTCGCCATCAGCAGTCGGTCATCGAGGTCTTTTTCGACAGGCTGCTAGTCGAACTGGTCCTGGGGGCACGGTGCTGCATTGAAAATTTTCCTGTTGTTCCTGTTGACGATTGCATTGCTTACAGCCATCGTTTTGCGTGTGCGCTACGGTGGTGGAGAGCCATACCCCGACTTATCGGCGCCACCGCTCATCGGCGATTCGCAGCTCGAAGAAGTCTTCAACTACCCCGAGCCAATCGGTAACGTCGCCGTCAACCGGGAAGGGCGAATCTTTTTTACCGTGCATCCAGAGTCGCGGCCGCGCGGCAACAAATTGCTCGAGTGGGTTGACGACGCGGCCGTGCCCTACCCCAGCGGCACCGTTCAACCACACCTCTTTGATACGGTACTGGGCGTGGTGGTCGACAAGCGGGACTGGCTCTGGACCATCGACCACGGTAACCATGGACTCGGTACCGCCCGTTTGCTGGCCTTCGACCTTGCCAGCGGCAACATCATCCATGACTACAAATTTCGCCCGGAAACAGCGCCAGCGGGATCTTTGTTACAGGATCTTCGCGTAACGGCTGACGGAGCCACGGTGTTTATCGCTGACGCCAGTATGTGGAGAAAGAACCCGGCGATTATTGTTTACGATGTTGCCACGCGGAGTGCGCGGCGAGTGCTCGAATCTCACGTGTCAGTTAGTGCCCAGAACTATCTCGTAAGAACCCCGATCAGGGACATGTCATTTCTGGGCGGGCTGGTGGTTTTCAAGGCCGGTGTAGACGGTATCGCCCTCGATGCGAACGACCAGTGGTTGTACTTCGCGGCAATCAATCAAAGCGGACTGTTCCGGGTACGGGTTCGCGACCTGACCAACGAGACTTTGCCCGCGCGGCAACTGGAAAACCGCGTTGAAAGATTCAGCGACAAGCCGTTGAGTGACGGTATTTTGGTGGCGGCGAGCGGTGAGGTTTATGTCACCGACGTCGAGCACGGCGCCGTAATCGCCATTGACCAGCAACAGACGCTTAATACGGTGATCCGGTCGCCCCGTATCCGCTGGGCGGATGGCTTGTCGCTTGGTCCCGGCGGGTGGCTTTATCTTGCAGACAGCGCGCTGCCGGAAGTCGTCCTGAGAACCAGGGATCACGTCAACGCGCAGGGACCCTATTATGTCTTTCGGTTTCATCCCGGCCATGATGCCGGCCTTGATTAACAATAAGTGATGAATCGCGGCAAGATGCCGCTCCTACGGTACAGGAAAAAATATGCAGGTTGCCTTCCTGTACACCACCGCTGTCCTGATCTGGGGCTCCACCTGGTTCGCCATTACCTTTCAACTGGGTGCGGTCGCAGAGGAAGTGTCCGTTGCCTACCGTTTCGGGCTGGCATCGGTCGTGTTGTTCGCCTACGCGGCCATTGCGGGCCGGAGGACGCGTATTCCACTCGAGTCATACGGCAATGTCGTATTGATGGGCGTCCTGATGTACTCCGGAAGTTACATGATGGTGTATCACGCAACCTCATACATCACGTCTGGTCTGGTCGCCGTCATTTTCAGCCTGATCGTTGTAAGCAACGCATTCTTCGAGCGGATTTTCTTCGGCAAACCGCTCGAAGGAAGAATGATGCTGGCATCTGCCCTCGGCGTAGGCGGCGTTGCATGCCTTTTCTGGCCCGAGGTATCTTCGTTTGATCCGGGAAACCGGACAATCGCTGGTTTTGCGCTGGCGACAGGCAGTGTCGTCATCGCTTCGCTCGGAAATATGGCGGCGATCGTCAACACCACACGCGATTTGCCTGTGATCGCCGTTAATGCGCATGCCATGGCATGGGGTAGCCTGAGTTCAGTGGTCGTTGCACTGTTAATGGGACGATCGATCAATTTTTCGTTTGAACCGGCGTATGTTTCGTCGTTGCTTTACCTCGCGGTTTTCGGTTCGGCTATCGCATTCGGCGCATACTTCGTACTGCTGAGACTAATCGGGTCTGCACGTGCGGCTTATACTTCGGTATTATTTCCAATAGTCGCGCTGATTATTTCGACTATTTTCGAGGACTATCAGTGGTCCACCCCGGCGATTGCCGGTATTGCGCTAATTGCTGCCGGTAACTGGCTGGCACTAACAAAAATAAGGCAGGAATAAATCATGAACGAATTGCAGATGCCGGACCTCACAGGTTTTGACTGGGCAGGTCTGTGGGAAACGGTGCAAACGCTCGGGCTGGATTTTGGCATGAAAGTGCTGATGGCACTGGTCATTTTCTTCGTCGGTCGCATGATCGCGCGCATTGCAACCAAAGGTCTGCGCAAGGCGATCCAGTCCCGGGAAGTCGACAAGATTCTCGAGAGCTTTGCCTGCAACCTCGTTTACTGGGTATTGATGATTTTTGTCATCATCGCCGCAATCAACCAGATCGGCGTGCAGACGACATCGCTGATCGCGATAATGGGCGCCGCCGGCCTCGCCATCGGTCTCGCCTTGCAGGGTTCGCTTGCGAATTTTGCGGCAGGCGTGCTGATCGTCATGTTCCGGCCCTATCGGGTCGGTGATTTTATCGAAGCAGCCGGTATTTCAGGCACCGTATTGCAGGTGCAGATTCTGACCACGATCCTGAAGACCGGGGACAACAAGCAAATCATCGTGCCAAACGGCCAGATCATGGGCAGCATCATCACCAATTATTCGGCGAACGATACGCGACGTGTCGAGATGACGATTGGTGTCAGCTACGACGATGACCTGGACAAAGTCCGCAGCACGCTTAAGGAACTGGTCAACGCGGACGACCGCATTCTCAAAGATCCGGAATGCCTCATTGCGGTCTCCGAGCTGGCGGACAGCAGCGTTAATTTCATCGTCAGGCCCTGGGTCAACAGGGCTGATTACTCGAGTGTGAAGTTTGGCCTGACCGAAGCAATCAAGAAGCGCTTCGACCAGGAAGGCATTTCATTCCCGTTCCCGCAGCAGGATGTACATATTTACAAAAACGATTAATCCATTACGTCGGGTTCGATAAAACACCATTTGAGATTTGGAATTTCCTCTTTCAGCCGGACTTCCAGAGCGTTGATGTCGTCCACCGCGGTATCGATGTCGATGCCGGATCTCAGCTTGATCTTGGCCGCCAGCATGGTGTACGGACCCATTTGCATCGTGATCGTGTTGAACACCTGTTCGATGTCCTCGTTATCGCGGATCACCTTGTCGATTGCTTCCTGAATCAGGGGATCCGCAGAGCGGCCGACCAGCAGTGACTGCATGCGCAGCGAAAGGAAAACTGAAATTACGATCAGCACAACCCCGATACACATGGAACCGATAGCGTCGAAAATCGGGTTACCGCTTATCGCGGCCAGCGAAATGAACAGGAGTGCGACACCAAGGCCGAGCAGCGCCGCGATGTCTTCGCCTAACACAATTACGAGTTCGGAGTTTCGCGTGTGCTCGAGCCACACTCGAAACGGCCGCTCACCACGAACGGTGCGAATTTGACGCAGGCAGCCGATCAGCGAAAATAATTCGAGGCAGACGGCGACGACCAGTACCATAATCGCGACCCAAACCTGGGTGAGTGGCTCCGGGTTCTGAAACTTGTGTACGCCCTCATAGATTGAAAACAGGCCACCAACGCTGAACAGCAGCATCGCAACCACGAAACTCCAGAAATAGCTGAGCATCCCGTAACCGAGCGGGTGCTCGGCATCCGCTGGTCTAACTGACTGTTTCAGGCCGAGAAACAGGAGGACCTGGTTTCCGGTATCAGCATATGAATGAATGGCCTCAGCGAGCATGCTGCCGGAGCCGGTTAACATTGCCGCCCAGGTCTTGGCAATGGCGATGCCGGCATTCGCCAGGAATGCGTAGAGGATGGCTCGTGCCGTCGCGCTTTGTGAGGAAGATGGCATCGATGGTCAGGTGTGGGTCAACGAAAGGCACCCGGCTGCGTTGTAATAACAGGCTGATTCGCAGCTTACCCGTGAGCTTGCCTGAAAACCAAGCATACTGCAGCGCATGGCCGGATGTTCAGGCATTGTTCAGTCACGGGCCCTACAATCTGCAATGCGCAACAGATGGATGAGGAATTGATATGAAAAATGGAACAGGTGCGATCATCGTATCGATATGCGCCATCCTGGTCACAGGGTGCGCATCGCATCCGGACCCTATCATCGACATGCAGGGCGTGGATGAGTCCGCACTGCAAATCGACTGGGCTGAATGCGAGGAGTATTCGCAGCAAGTTATTATCGCCAAAGGCGCAGCCAGGGGAGCCGCAGGCGGTGCAGTCGTGGGTGCCGCGACCGGTGCGATAAGCGGTAACGCGGATGCGGGCGCCGGTTACGGAGCGATCTGGGGTGCAACACGCTCTACAATCGAGGGCGATCACGAAAAACAAATGGTTTTCAAACGATGCATGAGAGGCCGGGGCTACCGGGTGTTGAATTAGTGGTCTCACCTGACGCAGAGGCAGAAAAGCGTATATACTGTACAAACATACAGTAACCCACGAGCCACTATGCCTCCCCAAGCCTACAAAGGCCGCGGCGCGGTTTCGCGCACCGCCGGCCGCTTCGCGTCACTGAAGATCGAGCCCGAAGACGGCCACGAAGAATCCTTATCGCCGCCCACAACGACGCTGCGGGCGATGCAGGCGCGGAGCATCATCAGCAGCAATAATTCGCCCGACATTCCATTCGAGCGCTCAATTAACCCCTACCAGGGATGCGAGCACGGCTGTGTCTATTGCTATGCGAGGCCGAGTCACAGCTACCTGGATCTGTCGCCGGGACTCGATTTCGAGACCAGGATCTTTTACAAACCGAACGCGGCAGAGGCCCTGGTCGCGGAATGGTCAAAAGCCTCTTATGAGTGCAAACCCATTACGATCGGGGCGAACACAGACCCCTATCAGCCTGCAGAGAAAAAAATCGGCATTACGAGAAAGCTGCTGGCCACGTTCCTGGAACACCGGCATCCTGTCAGCCTGATCACCAAGGGCAGCCTGATGTCACGGGATCTCGATTTGCTGGCACAACTGGCCGATCGCGGCCTTTGCTCCGTGGCTGTCAGCGTGCCAACCATGAACGACCGTCTGAAACGCCTGCTGGAGCCACGCGTGCCCTCAGCCGCGATTCGATTCAGGCTCATACGGGATCTGCGTGCCGCGGGAGTTCCCGTCAGCCTGCTCATGGCACCGATCATCCCGGCGCTTAACGATACAGAAATCGAATCAGTCCTCAGCCGGGCTGCAGATGCCGGGGCGATTCATGCCACCTGGATCCTTCTGCGGCTGCCCCATGAACTCAAGCAGATATTTGTCGAATGGCTCGAGACGCACATGCCTGATCGGGCCGGACATGTGATGAGCCTGCTGCGCCAGGCCAGCGGCGGCAAGGATTATGACAATCGCTTTGGCATCCGCCAGCGCGGTCGCGGGCCTTATGCCAGCATGATTAATCAGCGCTTCACGACCGCCTGCAACAGACTCGGCATGGATTCAGGCAGGTACCGGACCGAACTCGATTGCACTCAATTCAGGCGGCCCGCCGGCCGTCAGATGGCGCTTGCCCTCGACTGATATTGTATAGTGATGCGGACGGTCTGAGGTGCCGCCCGACAAGAACTAAATGCACCGCCGGTAGTCTGAATCAAAGGTATACAGGATTTTCCAATCCCTGATGAAATCCCCGCAGCTGACAAATTTGCCTGTCCTGACGGTCGTTGTGTTCGCACTCGGCGCAGGCGGCGTATCGATGGCACAAACAGAACCCGAAGAGGAACTGGAAATCATCGAACTCGGGGACCGCTACGACGAGGATGAATCCGCAAGCGAGGACGATACTCTGGGTGGTCTGATCTACGACCAGGGTTCACAGCAGTATCGACTGATCGAAGACCCGGAAGAGGAAGGCCTGGAGGAACCGCCCTCGCAGCGCGAGACAGATCTTGGGGAGATAAGCCGGCTGTTCTCGCTGTACAAGGAGTCGTTAACCAGCGCAAACTACCTGGAGTCCGACACGCTTGCCAAACAGATCATCGAATTGTCAATCAAATTGTTCGGCATCAATAGCGCAGAATCCGCAAAAGCACTGACCAACCTGGCCATCGCGCAACAACACAATAAAGAGTATGACGCGGCGGAACGAAACTACCAGGCGTCCATTGACATCATCGAGCGCGTCTCGAACAGACTCGATGTAGCATTGATCAATCCGCTGAAGGGTCTCGGCGCCACGCAGCTTGCAATCGGCAGGCCGGATATGGCGAAAGCGACTTTTCAGCGCGCCATACACGTCAGTCATGTGAACAACGGTCCGCACAATCTGGGCCAGATAGACGTGCTGGAGTCGATGGCCGAAATTTTCCTGGCGGTTGGCGAGCATAAAGAGGCGCTCGACATCCAGGAAAGAATGTTCTCCCTCCAGGCAAGAAAGATTGAACCGTTCAGCCTGGAGATTCTGCCGGCGCTGCGCAATCAGGCGAACTGGCAGCATCGCCTGCAGATGTATGACCGGGAGCGGGTGAGCTGGCGCAAGATCATCAAAGTCCTCGAGCGGCATTACGGAAAAGCCGATCTGCGGCTGATACCACCGTTGACCAATCTCGGCAAATCCTACCTCTTCATCACGCCAATCGAGTTCGACATGCAACCTCAGATATCGGTCGCATCGGGCGAAACTTACTTAAAGCGTGCGAATCGAATTGCCGACAAGAATCCTGAATCCGACTGGCAGATTCTCGAACAGACTTTGCTGGCACTCGGTGACTACTATGTTCTGTCCGGACGCCCGAACCGTGCCTCGAAAACGTATAAGGAACTATGGACATTGTTATCCGACGACGAGGCGCGGCTTGGCAATCGGCGCGATAACCTGGAAACACTGAATATCCTGCAAAAGATATTCCCGCCCAAGTACTATCGCAGCGAGCGGATTGACCAGGAATTTCCCGATGAAGAAGAGTTCGAAACAGGATTAGTGAGTTTCGGCTATACGGTGAATACCTCTGGCAGAGCAATTGACATCGTGCACATTGAAACGCAGCCACCGGAGTTCGAAGACATGAGCAATCGGGTAAGGCGAAACCTGCGGCATCTTGTCTACCGGCCCCGTCTCGAAGAGGGCAAGATGGTCCGGACTCCGGAAGTCACCTTCACCCACGAGTTCTTGTACCGGCCTGCGGATATTCCGAGCAAGCCGGGCAAAGAGGACTCGACATCCAGGTAGCAATGCATTTGCGCTTGACCTTCGGACACGACTTCCACTAACGTACTAACCACAAATGGAATTATCCTGAGAGACTTAAGGGATGCAGAGACTAAAAAAACAATACCAGCTCGTCTTCGCATCATTTTTGTCCGCACTTGCAGTGCTTTTATGTCAAAACACGGCTGTGGCGGCCTGCTCTGATGACTGGCTCGGTGTCGATGAAGTCCGCGATGGCGAAAACATTGGACTGCGTGCGACCAACCTCCACGAATTTCCCATTACGTTTACACTCAGGGTGCGAACTAGAAACCTTATCACCAAGGGTCCGAAGACAATCACCGAAACGCTGGATGCGAAACAGTCACGAATGGTGATGATGCTCAGCGAAGACGGTGGCGACCGCAAAGGCAGATACCGGATCTCCTGTGACTGGACGATCGGTGACAAGGACGCATTGCACGACGAGGAGCAGTTGTATCTGCTGCCTTACGCAAGCGGCAAAAGTTATCGCGTTCTGCAGGGGTACGGTTCACGTTTCAGCCACCGGGGGCTGGAACAGTATGCTG
>JADFGH010000097.1 GCA_022567775.1 Pseudomonadota bacterium
AATCGCTCACCACGTTTTCTCTTGCGGCGGGCCTCGCGTACAACGCGCGACAGGTCGCCGAGCTCATGTGTGCCGTCAACCTGGCTGTGACTCGCCAGGATTTGTTCGATCAGGGTGGAACCGGATCGTGGCAGGCCAACAATGAAAATAGGCGTGATTTCGGTGGCTGCAGCACCTTTGTTTTTCGCTAGAAAATCCTTATCGAATAGCTCGATAATGCGGCCGTAAGTACTCTCCGTTTCGACTGGATCATAGGACTCGGCTTTTCGCCGTATCGAGTTGCATTTTTCGAAATTCGAGAAGGCGCGCGCGAAGTCTCTGCGGGATTCGAATTCCAATCCCAATGCATTGTGGATCTCCGATCTCGATTCGTCCGGCAGATCCTCCCTGTCCAGCAATGCCTCCATTGCTTCGACTTCTTCATCCTCAAAGCGAAATGTTTTGAGATTGGCGAGGCTCCAGTATGCCTCGGCGTGGTCGGGTTTGGCGGAGATCGCGCGGCGATAACTCGCAATGGCTTCGGCGCCTAAGCCGAGCGTCTTCTGATGATGCGCCATGCCGCACATTGGGCCTGCCTTGTCGGGCGCAATTTCGAGCGCTTTCTTGTAAGCACGAATGGCCTCCTCGTGACCACCCGCCATACCTATCGCACTTGCATAGAGCACGTGGGATTCCGCCTTGTCGGGAGATAGCTGCAATACCCGACTGGCGCTTTCGACGGCGTCATCGAATTTGTCCAGTTCACGCTGAACATTTGCGAGGTCCACCCAGGCCCGTACATAGTCTGGCGCGTTCGACAAGGCTTTTTTCAGAAAAACCTCAGCGTCGCTGTAGCGCTTATTTGTGACTGCGATCTGGGCCAGCAATCGTGCGGCTTCTACATGATCAGGATCTTTTACCAGAATATCCCGATAGATCGTTTCCGCCGGCTGTGGGTCCCCATCCTGTTCATACTGGAGTGCCTTGCTGATTTCCGCGTCAAACGCCATGCGGCGCTTTGGAATTAATTCATGAAAATATTGACCATATTCGGGCGACTGCATGGTATTTTGTGACTCGAGTTGCCTGGCTCGATCAAGCTTGTCGTGAATAGCCGCGTGGGCCGGATCCAGGCGCATCGCCTGTTCGTACGCCCTTCGTGCTTCCAGCGCGCGTCCCCGCATGAGAAAAAAGTCACCGAACGTCTCATGAGCGGTGGCAAAATCCGGGGACAGCTTTATCGCCTCTTCGAGGCGGGATTTCGCGTCAACAAACCGCTTTAGTGCGAGATGGGCTTTGGCCAACAGGCAGAGCAGGTTGGCGTCCCCTGGAAACTTTTTCAGGGCGCGTTCGCAGACTTCCGCCGCGGAAGCCGCATCGCCGGATCGCATATGCATCAACGCGCGATTGAAGCGTTGCTCCTGGTTCAGTTCTTCTGCGATGACCGGCTCCGGGGTACCTGTGATTCGACGTCGAAGTTCAACACAGCGGGCAGTGGAGTACCAGTCCTGCTAATCCGCCACGCTCCGTCGGTCTCCTTGTGCGGGCCGGTAGAACGCATTACCTTTGCTTCCTGAATGCTTGATCATGAGCTGCACAATCCCTTGAAGACCTTCAAAGACGCCGTGCATACCCGTGACTTCGCCGTTACCGCGGAGATTTTCCTGCGGCCGGAATCGGATGCGGAGTCCATTCGGCATCAGGCGGACGTGTTGCGAGATCACGTCGATGCCATTCTCCTTACGGACAGCCAGTTTGGGCAGGTACACATGTCAACGCTGGTGGCAGCAAGCATCCTGATGGCTTGCGGCGTCGATGCGATAGTTCAATTAAGCAGCCGCAATCGCAACAGGATCGCGTTGCTCAGCGATTTGCTGGGGGCCGGCGCGTTGGGGATTACGAGTCTTTTGCTGGTGCGCGGCGAACGGGCACCAGAGGGATTCGATCCGAAGCCCAAACCAATTCTCGATGTCAACGCGACTGAATTGATACGTATTGCATCATTGCTCAAATCAGATTCAAGGCTCAGACACTGTCCGGATTTTTTTGTCGGCGGTGTCATCACGCCCCAGGTGCCACGCAAAAACTGGAAAGCAAAAATACTCGAGGAAAAGATTTACGCAGGTGCCCAATTCATTCAGACACATATCTGCATGAACATGGACTTGTTGGGAAAATTCATGAAACACCTGGTCTCGGAAGGCCTGGTGCAGCGGACGAGTGTCATCGGTGCAATCGCAGTAATGGAGTCAGCAGATGATGCCCGATGGCTCAAAAAGAACAGGCCCAATGTAATGATTCCGAATGCGCTGATTGAGCGCCTGGAGAACGCCGCTGATCCGCGCGACGAAGGGTTAACTATCTGCGCCGAGACGTTGCAGGAGATGATGGAGATGCCGGGTATCGCCGGCGCAAGCATCATGGCCACACGTGATCTGACCACGATTCCAGAGGCAATCAGCAGGGCAGGCTTGTCCGGCTGAATGACGGATTCCCATGAGCAGTGATTCCCGAACGACGATGGACGACATTTTTCGACGCGTGAACGCCGGACAGTTGGACGAAGCCGAGGCGCTCTGCCGGCAGGCATTACAGGGGAAACCGGGCGACATAAATGTGCTCGGCATGCTCGGCGCGATACTGTTAAAAAAGAAACAACCGGAAGAGGCGGAGGTATTGCTTAAGCGCACAATCGAACTGGAGCCTGCTTTCGCCAAACCGCATGAAGACCTGGGCCTTCTGTACCTGGATCGTGGCGACGCGGAGCAGGCTCTTGCCTGTCTTGAGAAGGCCATCGTACTGGATGAAAGCCTGGTATCTGCACAACGGGGAATTGCCGTGGCTTTGCACCGGCTTGGCCGGAACGACGAGGCAGAAGCAGCCCGTGCCCGATTCATGAACCTGTCGCCCACAGCGGACTCGCTGGCCGAGGCAGACGCGCTCAGGAAGGCAGGCGACACTGAGCGCGCGGAACAAATCTGCCAGGAACTCATTACGCGCGAACCCGAAAACATCGCTGCATTAAGGCTTCTCGCAATTATCGCTTCTGATGAGGAGCGATTCGGCATCGCGGAAGGCTTGTTGCGGCGCATCCTCAAACTGGCTCCCGGCAACGTTGCCGCGTTGCGCGACCTCGGCCGCTTTCTCGGTGACCGCAGCCGCTACCCGGAGGCGATCGAAATGCTGGAGCAGGCTATCGCCATTGATGCGGGCAATGCGGATATTCAAGTAGTCCTCGGAGACATGCTCAGCATCGTCGGCCGGTCCGCGGACGCATTGGCCGCTTATGTGGAATGCCTCGAGCGATCACCAGATGAACCGGCAGCGCTCATTGGCCGCGGTCACATGTTGCGCATTTGCGGAAGGCGCGAGGAAGCAATCGAGTCTTACCGGCGTAGCCTGGAAATCCGCCCGGAGAACGGTGATACCTGGTGGAATCTGGCGAGCCTGCATGGCTATCAGGTATCAGATGATGAAGTCTCGGCAATGCGCGCAACAGTCGATGCCGGTGGCCTCTCACCCGAATCGG
The DNA here is from genome assembly GCA_022567775.1 of Pseudomonadota bacterium. Classification (GTDB taxonomy): domain Bacteria; phylum Pseudomonadota; class Gammaproteobacteria; order Steroidobacterales; family Woeseiaceae; genus SZUA-117. The sequence goes on from JADFGH010000097.1 coordinate 3,509, forward strand.
CAGTTGGCTTCCGTTTTGCACTCGCCCGCGCTTGTGAACAGCGCGAAGATTATGCAGGCGCCTGGGAACAATACACGCTAGGCAACTCGGGAAAACGGGCGCTGGTCAAATACGATCCGGTCGAGACAGAGGTACTGCACGGCAAACTGCGAAACGCGCTGACCAGCGACATATATGACAAAGATATCGCCACGCCGCCGCAAGACAGGACACCTGTGTTTATTCTCGGCATGCCAAGGTCAGGGTCAACCCTGATTGAGCAGATCCTTGCCAGTCACAGCATGGTCGAGGGGGCGGGAGAACTGCCATACATCATCATGATGTCAAAGGCCCTGGGCGCAAACAGCACGGATAATGCTCGATACCCGGAAATCATGAAAACGCTGGACGCGTCGCAACTGACCGGGCTTGGCAGGAGTTATCTGCATTACACGCACACACATTGCGCAAGTGATGACCCGTATTTCACGGATAAGATGCCGGCCAATTATTCGCACGTCGGACTGATACATCTGATCTTGCCGAACGCCAAAATTATTGACGCACGCAGGAATCCCATTGCAACGTGCGTTGCAAACTATCGAACACTTTTTGCCCAGGGCAAAAACCAAACTTACGATCTGACAGAGCTTGCCGAATATTATTTGCAATACGTGAAAATGATGGGTCACTGGGACGATGTATTGCCAGGGCAAGTCCTTCGTGTGCAATACGAAGACGTTGTTGCCGATCTCGGCCACGAAGTCCGCCGTATTCTCAATTTCTGTGAACTGCCGTTTGAAGAGTCCTGCATCAACTACGACCAAAGCGCGCGGCCGGTGAATACCGCAAGCTCGGAACAGGTAAGGCAGCCGATCTACGATTCCGCGGTCAATTTCTGGAAGAATTACGAATCACATCTCGACGAGCTGAAGGAAATACTCCAACCTGTCTTGTAGGAGCCCGCCGGGCTCCTACGAGGCTTGGGTAGTTTCGATTTGTTCAGGCGGGACGTAGTCGAAGATGAAGGTAATGCGATCCTCGGCGCCCTTGTTCATCACCGAGTGCGTTTTCTGATTGTTTAGTTCGTAGGCTTCCCCGACTTTGAGCTGGTACGGCTGACCGTCGATCATGAATCGGACCCGGGGATTCGTGGTGATTGGGACATGAACTCGATGACCGCAATGAAAGGATGGATGTCGGTCGGTATGTGGCGAAATTACAGTGCCGGCGAGTAACTTCGCCGCCATCGCCCTGATCACAGTGCCGCCGGGAGGATAAAACCGGCTAATGATGTCATTCATCAATGGCAACGCCACCTTGGACAAGCGTGGCCAGCCCGGTTCCTGGTTGACGACAATATCCGGCCATTTGGCGATATCAACGAACACAAGAACGATCGATTCAGTCGAGTGATGAACCTCGAATTCTTCCTGCCGGTACTTGTCCTCCTGCCAGGCGATTTCGTCCTGTGCCAGGATCGCCTCGCGCAATGCATCGCTGTCAATCGGACCCAGCTCGCGAAGTGGGGAATCTATATCCATTAATTGGTCTCTTTACCTGGCATCTGCGGACGATCAAAGCGTGTCGGGGCGAATTCCTATATTTCGCATAATTTCGAGAGAATTCCAAGTCTTGTCAATCGCGACGTATTGCTTACGCCGATTCAGTGATCCGTCATCTCGCCAAACTTACGGCGCGCCAACGAGGCGCATACCGGCCCAGCAGAAGTCGGGGAGCGTCGGTCGTTGGTCCCGCAGGCGTCGGAGCGCTCGCTGAAATGCCTCCGAGGGATTGTGTCCCGACACCCAATACTGGAAAAACAACTGAGCCAATTCGGACGCCAGGTCATCTCTCACGACCCACGTGGACGCAAGCACGCTCCGGGCACCGGCCGCCAGGAAAACAGCCGTGAGATCGAGACCCGGTGCGCGAAGCGTTGATGGAAATACGGACTCACAGACGACGTTTGAGACGATTTCGCATTGCGGGAGGTCCAGCCCCGCTATGAGTTCGCCAATGCTCAGATCCAGCCACCCTGGCCCAATCAACGAATCGAAAGGCATCCGTGCGTTGTGGGTCGCGTGGGCAACAATGTGCAACACCTGGGCAGCGGCCGCGTCCGTCCAGAAGGAGGCGCCGACCGGAGCCAGTTTGCACGGCTTGGTTCCAAGTGTTGCGGTTAAGGCATCGGCTTCGGAATCACCGAAATCCAAATCAGGGTCGATCAGGCTCCGAAGCGCGACGCCTTTACGCTGGGACTCGTTAAGAGACGTTCGACTAATGCAGGCGCGGAGTGCGCAGAGGGACGGTACGTAGGTCACCGGCACACGGTCGATCAGACGCTCGTTTCCAGAGCCTATCGGGGTGGCGTGGAGTGGGATGTCAACGAGGTCATCGCCGATGAGAATTAGCTGAGTGATGCCGTCTTCGACTAATCCTTGCAACAGGTCTCCCCAGTTGCACCTGACTTCATCCATCAATCTTGAGAAATTGACGGCGCCCTCGGCCTCGACCTCCGGAGAGCCGGCGCCATGACGTAAGGAGTTGCAGTAGGCGCGGCTCCACTGTTTGTGCACTTCAATCAGCCTTTTCACATTCGGCCTGTCCGGTGCGACGAACGAAGACACCTCGTTGCCGCGTTTCCGGGCAACCCACGTCAGGATTCCTTCCTCCGTGTTGACGACCTGCAGCAGTGCCGTTCCGTCGACGAGCTGCGCGAGGATTTCGTCGAGCGCGACCATTGGATCGACGTCCGCGGCTGCAGGTTTTGTGATCGATCGTTCTGGCGCCAGCACTCGAACATGGTTCGATTCAGATGGATTGTTTCCGATTGCAGCGCCCATTCGGTCCACCCATTTCTGCCGGTCCTGGAAAAGGGAGTCCGCCAGGAATCCGGTGGCACGATTTGCCGCCCCCAGGAATACCGGCATGTCCTCTGCATCGGCAGCGGCCACGGCCAGGAGCCTCCAGATAAGCTGGCTGTCCTCTAGCGGGGAAAACGCGTCGGGTTGAATGGTCCAATATCCGTCGGTCGAATCTCTCATCCAGGTCGCGCGCCACCGCTCGAGAGCTTGATCGGTAGTCGGCGCGACCTCTGCCAGAAACTGAGCCGCTAGTTGCGGATTTCCCGCCTTTAGGTGGCACCTGGCTTTGATGGCGAGCGCATATTCACGCAAGGAGGGGTCCGACGAACTCTCCAGAGCTTCAGCCTGCTCAGAGGCTTCCGCGTGTCGACCTAATAAGAGCAAAAGCTCTGCCCGGATCGGTAGAGTGAACTCAAAGTCGGGAGCGGGCTGAACCGCGGATTGGGCAAGGATCTCATCTATGTATGTCAGGCCCCTGCCAGCGTGATCCAGTGAATGCTTATCGATCTGCAAGGAGCATTCGGCCACAGCCCCGATAAGGCGGAAGAAGACAGCGGCATCGATCCCGGGCATCAAGGTACTCCACATCCGGGATACGAACGTCGAGGGCAATCGGCTTGCGAGTCCCAGCGCCACCTCGATCAGCTGACTGACTTCGGAAGCGTAGTGTTTAACTGCACGGTTTTTCAGAAGGCGGGACAGGAACTGCCCTGTGATGGAGTACGCCGCGGTTGCGTAAGATTCGACGGACTCGGCAGGCAGCGTCTCCAAGTGGTAGTCGAGGGCGCGGAGGTACGTGGCGCACCGCTCAGCGAGGTTGTCCCACAGGAGGTGTGGTTGGTCCGTCAGCGTGGCAACGGCCAAACCTCCCTTGGCAGAGAGGAAATGGCGGCGCAGGGCGAGGTCCGGCGAGTTTGGTGCAAGCTGCTCCACGAGCCGGCCGCAGGCCATCGCGAACTCCGCGGATCCTTTTGATGCTGCCACTGCCAGGGCCGCGAACCCGAGGTTGCACAGGACGTACGCGCACTGCTCGCCTGTGGCTCCTGCGGAGCGTCTGGGAGCCAACACCTTCTCGTCGAGAGCCGCCGGGATTTCACCGGAGAGATCGGCTTGCGCTAAGAACTTCTCTACGGCGTCACGGTGCTTCGGATCCTGTGCCACATCAACTATGAGGAACCATCCGTCCCAATTGATCGCCCGTGTCGGTTGGTTGTAGACAGATCCCATTGTGCCCTACACAATCTGTGCCTCGTTAAGACCAGGTTCGGAGTTGGCGAACTGCGGGCCGCCTTCCTGATAATGCGGCCAAGCCAGTTGGGTAGGCACTGCGATATCTCTCTCTACTGAATTATCATTGGAATTTTTATGCTGCATGGTTTGGCGATGGTGCCATAAGGGAACGTACTGATTGTGGCTGGCAAATGATTATGGATGAATTATGGTTATCGGTAAATTAGGGTGCCTGT
>JADFGH010000098.1 GCA_022567775.1 Pseudomonadota bacterium
TCTGCGCCGATCGGCCTGCTTTGACGGTCTGGGTCAGATTCTCACGGTTCAATTCGATCCGCGGACTCCAGATACTAACCGTCAAACCGTTCGGATTATCGGTCGTCAGTCGCCTTTTTCCGTCGATATCGGTTTTGCCAAATACGTGACTATCCACGACAAGGATGTAAGCCAGCATGTGATCGTGGATATTGCAGCCTAACGTTACGACGCCGTCGTGGTCAAAATCGATCAGCGTTCGCAGATCACCATTATACAAGGGCAGCATGAAGTTGTTCGGATTGGAAAACGAGTAGACGTGATGTGCGACGACATCACTATTTGAAAATTCGACCTGGGTCCCGGTCTGCACAACCAGCAAATGCGGTACGAAGCGAGTATCGATCTGGTCCATAACCGCACTGTCCGTCGGCGCCGGCAATGAACCGTCATGATCTAACTGGATATAAACGGCGATATTCGGAACCGGCTCCCCGTCTCTGTCGAGTACCGTAACTTCTACTTCCGCGGCGTTAGATGAGAACACCGCAAGAAGCAGGACGACCGCAAGCATCATCCGCCTCGGCCATTCGATAGGAAAATAGCCTGGATATTTCATGTTTTCCCAACAGGTACTGGATTCGACATCAAGTGTACGGCGTTGTTTGGCGTAGCAACCGTGAACTGTCGCACACTCTATTTGACAAAATCCTCCTAGAATTCTGATTGGACCGATTTCTGGCGACTGTGCACGGATCTGGCGCCGCGCGGGAACTGGATGAGAGCTGTGCCGGTGTTGAGGTTTTCCCCCCGATTCCTGCACAAACTGGCGACATGAATCTTCGAACGAGCTTTCGCAGCAAACTATTTTTGCTGACGATCGTGCCACTCGCGGTGGCGCAAATCGTCACACTTTTTGCCGTCATGCAGACGGTCGAGGAAGACGTATACCGTCGCGCGCATGACTCGCTTGTTATTGGCGGTACAGTAGTCAGCGAATTCCTTGCTGCCCGCGGCGAGCAATTACGGACAAGCGCCCAGATCCTGGCTGCCGATTTCGGCCTGAAGCAAGCCGCCGCAGCCCGCGATGCGGAAACTCTTCGATCCATCCTGATCAATCACAGTCAGCGTGTCGGCGCTGATATCGCGATATTTCTCGACTTGGACGGCAACAGCATCGCCAGCACGCAGGAATTCGGCAACAACGAGAAAGCTGACTTCAGCCGTTTCATCGACGATGCCAGTGATCGCAGCAGCGCTCAATCCACTTTGAATGTCAGTGACGCTACATACCATACGATCATGGTGCCGGTGCGGGCGCCTTTGCGGATTGGCTGGATCGTGCTCGGTTTTCGTATCGACCACGCCGTCGTGGACCGAATCGGTGGCCTGACAGGCCTCGATGTTTCAATCATCGCGACGAACAAAGATTCACCACATGCGATTGCAACTACATATGACGATAGTGCCGGCGCAAACTCAGCGGCATCATTGACAGTGCCTGATGCTATTTTCAGTTCCGTCTACCTTATCGATGACGCCGGCGTGGACCGTCTTACGCTGAGTGCGCCGTTTGTCAAAAACGGCAACGACGTGCTCGTTGTTTTGCAACGATCGATGCAGGAAGCGATGCTGCCATACAACGAAGCAAGACAGGGTCTCATTGTCTTCTCGAGTTTTTTGCTGATTTTTGTCACCCTGACCGCGGGCTATGTGTCCGGCACTATCGCGAAACCGCTTCGCGACCTGGCTGACGCCGCACGACGGGTGATTTCAGGAAACTATAAGTCCGCTGTAGATGTGAATTCCGATGACGAGTTCGGTGAGCTTGCGACGAGTTTTAATGCCATGCGCACCGCGATCTCTGATCGTGAAGATCGCATCTCGCATCAGGCACTGCACGACCCGTTGACCGATCTGCCGAACCGCAACAAAATCCTGGTAAGTCTGACCAGGGCTATTGAGGATGCCCACACCGCAGGCGCCAGCGTCCTGATACTGTCGATTCGTCTGTCTCGCATGGCCGCGTTGTCATCAACTCTCGGACACAGCGCCAGCGACGAACTCATCAGGCTGGCTGCCCGTCATCTCAAGCTAAACCTCGATCCCGGCGACATTCTGGGTCATGTTGGCACCAATGAATTCGTCCTGATCCTGCCGGACAGCAGCCTTGAAAGCGCCCTGAGCTACGCTGACAAGATCGAGAATATCCTCGGTACAGGCGTAACGCTCGGCCGTATCAACATTACATTGCAGACGGAAATCGGTATTTCGGAATATCCGAAACACGGGGAGCACGCAGCCGATCTCCTGCGTAATGCATCCATCGCCCGCAGTGAGGCGGAGACTCGCCGGGAGCGTGTCATGATATACGAAGCCGGCCGCCAGGATCATTACATTCGCCAACTTCGCATCGTCAATGACCTTCGCAGCGCCCTGCAGCGCGACGAAATCCAGCTGCATTTTCAACCGAAGATTTCGTTGCCGAACGGCACACCCTGTGGTGCTGAGGCACTGGTCCGGTGGAAACATCCGGAACTCGGATACCTCGCTCCGGACGAATTCATTCCCGCCGCAGAGCAGGCCGGAACCATTGTGCACTTGACCCGTTATGTCCTCGAACGCGCTCTGCAGTTTTGTCGCGAATGGCGTGACAAAGAGTATGAACTCGGCATATCTGTCAATCTGTCTGCGCGCGACCTGCAGGACGAATATCTACCCCACTTCGTGCTGCAAATTCTCAAGGAGCAAAATATCGAGGCGCAACAACTGACCCTCGAGATTACTGAAAATTCCGTCATGCAGGACGTTAATCACGCGGTTAGCGTACTTGAGTGCCTTCGCGATATGGGAGTGAGAATCTCGATCGATGACTTCGGTACCGGACACTCTTCGCTGGCGCAGTTGAGAGACATTCCGTTGCACGAACTAAAGATCGACAAATCGTTCGTCATTGACCTGCTGGAAGACAATCGAAATGAGGCCATCGTTCGAGCGACCATCGAACTCGCGCACAACATGGGGCTTGAAGTGTGCGCGGAGGGCGTGGAAGACGAGAAAACGTTGCGGTACCTGAGTAATGCCGGATGTGAACAGGCACAGGGTTACTTCCTGAGCAAACCAGTTCCTTCGGATTACCTGATCGACTGGCTGCAGAAATACAAACCAGTGTCCTATGGCGAGCGGCGAAAAGACAAGCGCGCCTTCGGGAATTAAGGGGACAGTTTACTTAGAATTAAGGGGACAGTTTACTTAATTCACTCATTCAGACAGGCGTATCCATGCCGACTTGCTCTGCGTGTAACTTAAAATGCTCTCGACGCACTTGTCCCGTGCATTGCCCGACTGCTTGTAGCCGCCAAATGGTTGCGTCATATCGCCCTCATCGAAGCTGTTGACCCAGATAACACCGGCTTCGATTTCCTTGATCAGGCGGTGTGCCTTGTTAAGATCACTGGTCCAGACGCCGGCTGCCAGCCCGTAAATTGTGTCGTTGGCAATCGCGATTGCCTCATCGATTCCGTCAAATGGCAGGATCGAGGCAACCGGCCCGAATATTTCCTCGCGTGCAATGCGCATGTTGTTATTCACGTTCGTAAACAACGTCGGGTTGATGTACGCTCCGACCATCTCCGGCACGTCGCCGCCAAACTCGAGTTGCGCACCTTCCTGTTTACCGGATTCAATGAATGACAATACGCGTTGCTGTGCCTCGGCGGTGACTAACGGTCCAAGGTTGGTTTGCGGGTCCAGCGGATCGCCCGGCACGTAAGCATCTTTGCCCTCCGCAATAAATCGCTCGACGAATTCGTCATACAAAGGTTTCTCTACGAGAATTCTTGATCCCGCGTTACAGACCTCGCCCATATTGGTATAGATACCGTCACAGGCTGCCGAAACCGCACGCTCGAGATTCGCGGTATCTGCCATGAACACCTGCGGGGACTTACCGCCGCATTCGAGTGACACGCGCTTCATATTTGACTGGCCGGCGTACTGCAGCATGAGCTTGCCGACTTCGGTCGATCCGGTAAAGGTCACTTTATCAACGTCGTTGTGCAGCGCCAGCGCTTTGCCGGCGACCTCGCCAATGCCGTTTATAACGTTGAATACGCCAGGTGGCCCGCCGGCTTCGACAAACAGTTCGGCGATCCGCAGGCACGATAAGGGCGCCTGCTCGGCAGGCTTCAGAACAACCGTATTTCCTGCGGCGAGCGCAGGCGCGACTTTCCAGATAGCCATCAACAACGGATAGTTCCAGGGCGAAATCGCGCCTACGACACCGATCGGTTCCCTGAGCACATAGTGCATGACGTCCGAAGCAGTATTGGTCACCGTACCTTCGATCTTGTCGATGTACTCCGCCATGAACTGAATCGTCGAGATGACGGCCGGGATGTCGCCATTCAGCATATCGCTGATTGGCTTGCCCATATCCAGCGTGTCGAGTACGGCGAGTTGCTCCGCGTTGTCGTCGATCAGCTTCGTATATCGATACAGGATCTCCATACGTTCGCGCGGCGCCATGCCTGACCAGACACCACTGCGGAATGCTTTCCTGGCTGCAGCGACTGCAACATCCACGTCTTTTTCGTTTGCGGCGGAAACTACCGCAATGGTCTCAAGATTGGCCGGGTTGATCGATTCGAATCGCGCGCCATCGATAGCATCTCTGTAATCGCCATCGATAAAAAACCTGGTTTGCACTGCCGACAATTCCCGTTGCGCAATGCCTTGCCATTGTTCCAGCGTGTTGCTTCCCGATGTCTCTATGCTCATTGTGCTGCCCCTTTATATTTTTAGAATGGGCCCGGCGGCGTTGCACGTCGGCGCGGTGGATTCCAGAACGGTTTGTCGACCACCGTTGCTTCTGCCATCACCCGCGACCAGTGCATCTCGCGTTGGTAATAAATTTCAACGAACAGCTTGTCGCCCACATTACCGTGCGGCGTGCGTACCGTACCGATCGCAATATTTTGCTTGCAGACCGGTGACCAGGTAGCAGAGGTCGTGAAACCGATGTTCTTCTGACGTCCGCCACTTTTCGCGAATATATAGGAATGATGTGCAGGCTTGTTGCCTTCGATATCCAGCTTGACCAGGCGCCAGGTCGATCCCTGTCGCTTCTCCTTGGCCAAGGCACGCCGGCCGTTGAAATTGGATTTCTTGAAATCGACCAACCACTCGAGGCCGAGTTCGAACGGCGAACGCGATCGTCCTGATCGAACGGTCACATCCGCCGGCAGGAAATCAACGTAGGCAGCGATGAAACCCGCTTCAATCCGCGATTGCTCAAGCGCCTCGGTGCCGATTGCCATGATGCCATGCAGTTTGCCGGCCTCGAATAATGCATCCCAGAGCGCTTCCGCCTTCGCGGCCGGCAGCCACAATTCGTAGCCAAGATCGCCCGTAAATCCGGTCCGCGATACCATCAGGTCGGTGCCCTCGAAATCGAAGTTCGTCAGCCCGAACGGTTTAAGATTCTCGATGCCATCGAGCCCGAGGTTTTTCATCACGCTATAAGAAGTCGGGCCCTGCACGGCCAGTGCGGCAATGTCGTGTGTTTCGTCCACGATCGAGACATCCATGCCGATCGCTGCAGCGGTCAGCCATGCCATGTGCCGTTCCTGTGAGCACAAACGGTATTCGCCCTCCTTCAAATGGAAGATCGTGCCATCGTCGATGACCTGTCCCTCGTCGTTGCACCACACCGCGTATGCGACGCGGCCGGGTTTGATCTTGCGCATGTCACGGGTCACCAGCCGGTCGATGAAGTCCAGACTGTCGGGACCGGTAATACGGTATTTCGTCATCGGCGTCAGGTCGAATACGCTGGTGCTGTTGCGAATCGAAAAATACTCGAGCGTCGTATCGTAAAAGCCGTCCGCACTGGAATAACCCTTCCATTCGTGCCAGCGATTAAGGCGGTCAAGCTCCGCCTGTCGCGGATAAAACGGCGATTTCAGCCTGCCCTGTGGCACCTCTTGAATCGTCGTCATGCTGCTTTCTCCCGCTTCAGTATAGCTCTCGCGGCATTGCGACCCGCTGCGCCACTGACGCCGCCACCAGGGTGCGCGCCCGCACCACAGAGATAAAGTCCGTCGAGCGGCATCGCGTATTGCGCGGCACCGCCAACTGGCCGTGTAAACAGGAACTGATCCAGTGACAGTTCGCCGTGATGCCAGTGCCCGCCCGTGATAAGAAATTCCTTCTCGATATCGGCCGGCGTCAGCATTTCCGCTGCGCTGATACGCTGCTTCAGGTCTGGCATATATTCGCCGAGGGTAGCAATCGCGCGATCAAGGAACGCTTGCCGCGTCTCATCCGACCAGCCTTCCCTCAATGCATATGGCGCGTACTGCACGATTGCCGATAAGACATGTTTACCGGTAGGGGCGAGGCTCGAATCGCGGAAACTCGGGAACGTAATCTCGAACACAGGCTTCGTCGACGTCTCGCCATACTTCGCCGCATTAAATGCGCGCTCGACGTAATTCTCGTCTGGTGCAACGACGAATCGCTCGCCATATTCCCGTTTTTCGATTCCCTTGATATGCGGCAACCCATCCAGCGCCAAATGCAATTTCGCGGCATTACCGCGCATGCGAATGTTGTGAACACGCCGCGTAAATCCGGTCTCCACATTTCTGGCAGATACCAGGCGCATGATTGTCGTTTTCGGATCGGCATTCGAAACTACGAGCCAGCTTGAAAATTGCTCGCCGTTTTCGGTTTCCACACCGGCTGCGCGCCCGTTTTCTATGATGATTTTCTTCACCGGCATCCCGGTACGAATCGTTGCTCCGTTATCCCTGGCGCTGTGCGCCAGCGCTTCAGAAACCGCACTCATGCCACCGGCGGGCGCGCTGATCGTACCGTGCGAACCGGCGAGCCGATACAGGTACGTCAGTATGGTGTTGGGTGACCTCGGACCGAGATGTGTGCCCAGAACCGCATCGAGGCTCAATGCACCTTTCAACAGGCCAGATTCGAAGCGCTCTGCGAGTTCGTCATAAATATTGATGCCGATCAGGCGCAGGAACTCCTGCATCTCAACCTTGCCGAGCCGGCGAACATCGAAACCAAGCCGCACGAGCGTGAGCAGGTCCGAAAGGCTTGCATCCTTCGCCAGGCGTGGCGGAGTCTTATTGAGATAGGTTTGCAGGAGATCTGCAAACCGGGTCATGCGCCGGTAAAAATCCTTGTAGCTTGCCGCGTCTTCGTCACTGGTGCCTGAAACTTCGTTGCCGTTGTAGCGCACGTGGTTGCCATCCGGAGAAAGCGCAATTGTGCCCATCTGGTCAGACGACATATCAAACTCGAGTCCGAGATCTTTTCGAACCTGCGGTTGCAGTTGATACAGCAGGTGCGCACAGGCGGAAACGGAGTAGCCCTCAGCAAACGTCCGGGTAATGGCTGCACCACCAACCTGGTCTTTGGCCTCGAGAACCAGCACTTTCCTGCCTGCTTTGGCGAGCAGTGATGCGCAAACCAGGCCGTTGTGTCCGGCACCTACAACAATTGCATCGTATCGATCGTTCATTAGTCTTCACTGAAGCTTAAGGGCGTGACATCCGGCCGCTTGAGATCAAAAAGAATTTCCCGCGCCGCGTTACAGCCGGGGGCGGACATCACACCACCACCCGGGTGCGTGCTGGAGCCACACATGTACAGCCCCGCCACCGGCCCGCGGTACTGGGCGTAACCTGGAATCGGCCGATTGAACATCAGTTGGTCCATCGTAAGCTCACCGTGGAAAATGTTACCCTCGGTCAGGCCGGTTTCGTCCTCAATATCCTGTGCCGTGCGGACTTCGGCATGCAGGATCAGATCCTTGAAATCGGG
>JADFGH010000099.1 GCA_022567775.1 Pseudomonadota bacterium
GACCGAAAGGAGTCAAGCTGACGGACACACCGGTGGCAATGGTTGCCAGCACGGTAATCCCATCGGTCAGTGGATGGTTTTCGGGCAGCCGCTCTTGTCCCCGGGCGCGCAACCAGTTGGCCGTGAAATTGGGAATTATGCGGCCGGCAATGACCGTAATCATGAGCAATATAAGGTGAATCAATAAGTACAGGGCCAGGCGGTCCATGCCGGGCAGGATGCGCAGGGCGCCCAGGTGATACAACAGATTCAGAAGCGCCAGAACCAGGGTTATTCCGACAATGGGATAATTACGGCGACTACTGCCTCCCACTACCTCCCGTCCTACCAGTAAGCACAGCAGGAAAGGGAAAATCGTGTCGACGGAAGCAACCAGCCAGTAAGGCAGCCGCGTCGCGGCCATCATGGCCAGGCGCCCGAGTAACCAGGCGAAAACCAGAACTCCCAGCAACTTCCCCTGCAGCGGTGGACGATCCGTCCAGGTGGCCACCGCCGTCAAAACGAAACCCGCCATGGCAGCCATGCTAAATCCGACCACCATTTCGTGACCATGCCAGTGCAGCATGGTTGCAGGAACCGCGGCAGGTCCGGTCCCGTGCAACGCCATCAGCCAGGTTGACATGACGATGATGGAAAAAAGACCGTTCAAGAGGAAAAACGGTCGGAATGCGTAACTCATGAATGGGTGGGTCATGGGCATACCGTCAAATGAACTATTGGTTCCTTGCTCGCTATTGACGCTCAGTTATGGGGGTCTGACTCCATGCAATACATTGCTTTTCATCCTACCTCAGGGCGAGATCGGCTTCCGCCGCGATGAATCCGAAGGCCGCCCAACTGCTGCTCGCAAGCAGCGCTTCGAGGTGCTGCGTCGCCTTTTCCTTTTCACCGGTGTAGTAGTACCAGTTTGCAAGGCCATATGCGGCTGATGCACCACTCGGATTATCTTCATTATCACCGATCAGTTCCTGCATGGTCATTTCGCCTTTGTAAAACAGGCAGAGCCTGTGATAGGAGAAATTCTCGATGACGTTCATATCCGCCGTAATGACATCGAGAACCTTTGCTGCGCCCTCCTCGTCACCCATGCGCCGCTTGATCATGTAAAGCCAGTGCGTGGTTGAGACCCGGTTGTCATCGTTGCGCCCGGCGTTGAAACCATTCTGGTAGGCCCGGAACGCATTGTCCCAGTCCTGTTTCAGGTAATAGGCAAGCCCTAAGTGGTACCAGATATTGCCATGGCGGCTGCTGACGGGAATATTTTGCTCGTTCGGCTGCCCGTCAGGCTCAGTTTCGTTTTCCTTGCCCTCGATCAGCATTGCAGCCTGTTCGAGATCGGCGATGGCACGGTCGAATTCGCGAATCGAGACATAGCGATGTCCCCGGTGCCGATACATGCGGTCATCCTGCGGAAATTTTTCGATTCCTTCGGAGAAGATTTCAATCGCGCCCCGAAAATCGCCGGTGTACGCGGTGCGTCTTCCATGCCAGATGATGTTGTTGGCATCACCCGGGTTCTCATCATAATTCTTTTTTGCAGCGGCCAGCTGGTCGAGCGACGCCTGCCCGGGTGCCGCTGAGTAAAGTGGCTTGCCGGAAAGTGTCATCGCCTGCGCGCCATCGGCAACATTCGGCAAATTTGCGGCATGTACACTGCCGGCAAACAAAAGTAATGCGCCTGCGCCGAATAGTTTCATGTCAATCGTGTCCGATTTCTTCGCTGATCAATTCAATGCGCGCGGCCATATCATTCAGCACCGATGCAGCTATCGTGATTTGCGGTGCTACTTTTTCGTACTCGCGTTCCTCGATCGCCTCGCGCACGCCGGGAATGGTCTTCACGCCGTAGCCCGTGTAGAAACCCGGCGCATAAATGTGATGCTTGTACCAGGGTCTGCCACCCAGTCCGGCGTCACGCGTCAGCAAGCGCTCGCTGGTAAAAAGCAGATTATTGATTTTCGACGACACGCCGGTTCGCCCCTCTGCAGCCTCGTCATATCGATCCGCGGCCTGTTGCAGCCGGTCCAGTGCATTCTTGAGTGGCGCGAAATTAAAGTGCGGCACCGGTTCTTTCCTTGCCGGCACCCGGATTGACTTGTAGGGGTTGATCGCCGCAGCATAGGTGCCATCGTCAAGCAGCTGGTTTGTCTCGTCTGTCTCCTCGCGCATCGAATTGGCGAGCTCTTCGAGTTCGCCAACATACAGTGCAATGTTGTCGGCAAATCCCTTGAATTCGAACGGGAGTCGCGGCGCATTTGCCAGCCGCAGCGCCGCATGGCCTGTCACTTTCGCCAGCGTCGTACCGTACTTTAGCCCGGGATCCTGGAATTTCGTGTAATGCTCGTAGGTATCGTAAAGCGTGTGATAACTTCCATCCGCTGCTTCACCGCCGAAATTGACGTTTGCCGACGCGATACCGAGATGCTGCAGGAACGGCGTGTAGTCCGACCCTGAACCCAATGGGTAAATCCTGAGGTCGGCACGATCGCGCGCCGTCGCCTTCTCTTTTTCATCGCCGTAAATCAGATCATGCGCACGCCGCCGTTCTTTTAGTGAAATAGCCGAACGCGGATCGTCGACTTCCTCGATGACCTGGTTGAAAAACCGTTCGAGAACATGACTGCCACCGATGTTGATGAATCCCCGGTCACTGCCGTCGGTATTGATGTAGGCGACAGCGTGTTCCTTGAGATCGGCCGCGTGGTGTTCCGCCCATTCGGTCGAGCCTATCAGTCCGGGTTCTTCTGCGTCCCACACCGCATAGATCATGGTCCGCAACGGGCGCCGTCCGTCTTGGGCCAGCATCGCCACTGCCTTGGCCTCCGCAAGCGTTGCAACCAGGCCGGACAATGGATCTGCCGCACCGTGATTCCAGCCGTCATGGTGATTGCCGCGGATTACCCACTCGTCCGGGAATTTGCTGCCCTCGAGGCGCGCGATGACGTTATACGCCGTAACCATGTCCCAGTTGAACCGGGCCTTCATGCGTACCCGGGCCGGGCCGGGACCAAAGTGGTAGGTAATTGGCAAACCGCCGCGCCATTCGTCCGGCACCACCTCGCCATCCAGCGCGGCCAGAAATGGTAGCGCATCACGCTGTGACATCGGCAATACCGGAATACTGGTGATCGTTGGCGCATCGCCGCGCTTGAGGCGTCTTGCATTCCGGGTCGCACCACGACCTGGTGTCAGCACATCACCTGGGTAAGTCGGCATGTCCATGACGGAACCACGCTGCACACCACTCTCGTGCTTGAACGGACCTTTCGGGTAAGCATCGCCCGCGCCGTAGCCGTCATCGGCCGGATCCGAATAAAGGATTGTCGCGATCGCCCCTTTTTCTCCAGCGAGCTTCGGCTTGATGCCGCGCCATGAGTGGCCATACCTGGCGATCACAATTCTGCCCTTGACGTCAATGCCGTAGCGCTCGAGAATTTCATAGTCCTCAGGCGTGCCGTAATTGACGAACACCAGCTCGCCCTCCACTTCGCCATCGACGGAAAACGCGTTGTAGGGCGCAAGCAATTCGTCACGCACAAAAGTGCTGGCATCTTCCTCGAGCGAGTCTTCCCTGAGCGACGCTTTGAACTGTGTCGGTGCCAGCAATTCAATTTCGCGAACCTTCGGCGTCGGCAGCAGAATCTGATATTCTGCTATCTCCACCGCGTATCCCCAGGACTTGAGAAGTTCCGCAATAAAATCAGCGTTTTTCTTGCTGGCTGGCGATCCAGCGTGATGCGGAGTCGCTGACAAGAGCTTTAACCATCCGTCCATCTCTACCGCGTCAATGCTCGCGTCAAACAAGGCTTCGGCTTCGCGCTGCCGGGCGCTGGCAGCGTCGTCATAACCCATGATGGCGTTGTCTGCCGCAGTGGCCGCGCTACACAGCGCCAGCAGCAAAAGAATCGTAAGTCTCATGAAATCCCCACAGTATTGAATTGTTTTTATTCAGCTACGCATCACACCACAAAATCACCATAGCGCCAAATAGTCGATTTACATTTGCGTTGCAATATCCCGAAACTCTCCAAGCATTTGTTTCACGCGGGACCTGTGTCTGGCGCCCATGCGCAGCAGCAACTTCTGTCCGCTGGAGAGACCTTCCAGTGCGGGATCCACAAACTCGTACAGAACGTACGGCCGGGTGAGCCGCACAGAATCATCGATCTCGGGTGTCGCCAGCAGATGATCGATAACCTCGACGAGACGGTCGTTGAAATATCCGTCCGGGTAACCGAGATCCACGTAAGCACTTTGAAACAAGGGGTAGAACCGCCGATAGACTTCCGCGACTTCCCCGAGATTCGCACCAGCCATCAGCTCGACCAGGGCATCGTAACGGTCATAGTTGCTACTGTTGATCGTGAATTCGCCGCTGCCATCCTGCCGGTCGATAACGAATCGTCCGCCCGGACGCCCCAGTGGCCGAATTCGTTCTGCCACATGAGCCCGGGGCAGGTTGTCGACAGTGGCAACGATGCGCCCAATCATCCCGGAAGCGACCAGCATGTCCTCGATCGAAGCACCGAAAAGGTCGATCAGTGCCAGCTGGAAATAGTCGTCGCTCTGATCGAGCGGCGGCAAAGATACCAGCTCCGGACGATCCGCAGCACCCATGTCCGCTTCGGGCATCGGATGCAAGGGTTTCAGCATGGCCTCCGGTTCCTCGGCAACCGGTGCGGGCGCTGCGACCGGTTCAGGGGCCGGTCGGTTGGCCGTATTCCAGTAGTACCACAATGCGCCGGCCGCGCCGATCGCCAGCAAAATCGGAATCAGCCATTGTGATGATTGCTTTTCCATTGTCTGCCACCTGCCGCTGCATGATCTGTCAGGACTTTGGACCGGCTAATTGCCTGCCGGTTTGATCTTTTGGCCAAACATCCCACCGCTGTTATGCTGTCGCGTCTTGTCCTTATCGACAGTTTAGCGCCCGCATCGAACAATGAAACTTCCAAATAGCATTATTTTGGCAACAATCCTTGTTGCAGCGTGTGGCAACGAACCCGTTGAGGGCCCCGCCGGCGATCTGGATGCCCTGGCCGCCGAATACCTGTTTCTCGAACTGTCGATGGGATTGCACGATAGCGCGCATGTCGACGCCTATTTCGGACCGGAGGAAATTCGGACGAATGCGGAAAGTGCTGCGTTGCCGCTGACAGAGATCGAAAGCAGGGCCAGCACGATGGCGACGCGCCTGTTGAACTGGCCCGTTGAACCGGCGGACGCGATGCAGTCCGCCCGCGTCGATAACCTCGTGCAACGACTCGGCGCACTGAACACACGGATCGCCATGCGCAAGGGCGAGACATTTTCTTTCGACGTCGAATCCCGCACCCTTTTTGGCGCTGCCGCACCCGATCACGATGCAGGGCACTTCGAGGCGATCCTTGACGACGTTGATACTTTACTGAAGGGCGAAGGCGACCTGTCTGCCCGCGTCAATCGATTCCGCGATCAATTTGTCATCCCGCCGGACCGGCTTGCCGCCGTTTTCGATGCCGCAATTGCGGAATGCCGCCGGCGCACACTCTTATATATAGATCTGCCTGAGAACGAATCATTCGAACTCGAGTATGTGAATGACAAACCCTGGTCAGGTTACAACTGGTACCAGGGAAACTCGCAAAGCCTGATACAGATAAACACTGATCTGCCGATATTTATCTCGAGAGCGGTCGATCTCGGATGCCATGAAGGCTATCCCGGCCACCACACACTGAACGCGCTACTGGAGAAGAACCTGGTCGAGGATCGCGGCTGGATTGAATTTTCGCTGTATCCGCTGTTCAGCCCACAGTCGCTGATCGCTGAGGGCAGCGGCAACTACGGCGTCGACCTGGCGTTTCCCGGCAGCGAACGGGTGGAATTCGAAAAGAAAATCCTGTTTCCGCTGGCGGGACTGGATCCGAGCGAAGCGGACCGCTACTACGAGTTACTGGAACTTATGAGCCGTCTCGATTATGCCGGCAACGAGGCAGCCAGAGACTATCTCAACGGCACCATCGACCGGGAGCAGGCTGCGCAATGGCTGGTGGACTATTCTCTTTCGTCGCCGGAACGTGCGCGGCAGCGAACCGATTTTTTCGATACCTACCGTAGTTACGTAATCAACTACAATCTTGGCAAGGATATGGTGCGCGAATACGTCGAGCGTGATACGGAAGATCATGCGGCACGGTGGCAGAAGTTCGAACAATTGCTGTCATCACCGATGTCGCCGGCAGATTTGCAATAAAAAAATTGACCTGACAAGGGGAATTGTGATGAAAAAAATAATGACTGTGATCCTGACAGGGCTACTTCTGGCGGCCGGTCTCGAAATGACCGTCGCACAGGACAACGCGATGAGTTTTTTCCTGACCAGCGCAGGACCGGGTAACGGCGCAGACCTTGGCGGACAGGACGGTGCCGACGCGCATTGTCAGGCATTGGCGGAGGCCGCCGGCGCGGGTTCGCGTACCTGGCGGGCATACTTGAGCACCGATCGCGTCAACGCGAAAGATCGCATCGGCGACGGACCCTGGCATAACGCGGACGGTGTTCTCATCGCAAACAATGTCGATGATTTGCATAGCGACAACGCAAACGTCAACAAGGAGACGGCGGTCGATGAGAACGGCAATGTTATTAATGGCTCGGGCGATAGCCCGAACCGCCATGACATCCTGACCGGCTCGCGGAGCGACGGCAGCGCATTTGACGATGGCGGAGATCACACCTGCAGCAACTGGACGAACAGCGGCGACGGCTCGGCTCACGTTGGGCATCACGACCGCATGTCGCGTGGCAAGCCGGGCTCACCATGGAATGATGCCCATCCGTCCCGCGGTTGCAGCCAGGAGAACCTGCAGGGCACCGGTGGTGACGGTCTGTTCTATTGTTTTGCCGCAGATTGATCCACTGATTAACGACCAAACCCGGCCTGACTGATGAATTCGACGCTCCTTCTAAGCCTGGCCGGATTTGCGTTTATCAGCGCAATCACGCCGGGCCCGAACAACCTGCTGCTGATGTCTTCCACGGCACTATTTGGCTGGCAGCGATCACTGCCGCATCTCGGCGGGGTCCTGCTGGGTTTCGCCATATTGATGACATCAGCGGTGTTCGGCCTGGGATCGGTCGTGGCCAAATGGCCCTGGCTCGTGACTGCGATCACGGATTCGATTGTTCAGCGAGCGATGATTATTGTCGGCGTGTTCTTCATCGCCGGCGTAGTGGCCTGCCCCATCTGGATGATGGCAGGCGATGCGCTGAGCCGGTACATGTCGTCGGGCAAGTCCGCCACGTACGTAAACCTCGCCATGGGAACCCTGATATTACTTACGGCGCTACACATTTTGCTCGGTTGATGAATCCGTGAGCCCTGAAGATTTTCCAGGTCAGGCCAACGCGCTCTGTGAAGTGTGCCGTCTGTTCGGAGATCGCCAGTGGTGCCTTGCCACGAGTGGAAATTTCTCAGTACGTGTCGGAAAACTCCACTGCATGATTACGCAGTCCGGTAAAGAAAAATCGCGATTGTCGCCTGATGACCTGATGATTTGCGATCTGCGCGGAAACGCGGTGGAGAAAGGCCTCAAACCATCTGTGGAAACGCCGTTGCATGCCTGCATATACAAACTCGACCCTGATATCGGCGCCGTATTGCACACGCATTCTGTCAATGCGACGGTTCTGTCTCGCCAGGCGGGGCCGGAACTGGCGATAAGCGGCTATGAAATGCAAAAAGCGTTTGCCGGCATCGAAGCTCACGACGAGTTAATCAATGTCGGCATTTTTGACAATGACCAG
>JADFGH010000100.1 GCA_022567775.1 Pseudomonadota bacterium
GAGGAAACTGATCGGAATCCCCAGGAATACCCAAAATGCGATTGCAGGGCGCAAGAACAGGGACAGCAGAAGGATGACCAGGATGCTGCCCTGGATTGCGCTGCTGGTCATGATGCCGAGGCGGTCATCGAGTCTTTGAGAATCGTCGTCCCAATAGGAGAGTTCCATGCCCACTGGCAGTGTGCCTTGCCTGGACTCGATGTACGCCTTTACCTTGGCGGATATCTTTATCGTACTCTGACTGCCTACGCGCGCAACGTCGACAAATGCGGCGAATTTACCGTTAAAGCGCGTGCGTAGTGATTCTTCTTCGAATCCGTCCAGGACCGTGGCGATGTCGCTAACCCTGACGATGCTCCCGTCAGGATTCGTCTTGACGACAATTGTTTCGAAATCGGCACGCCGATATGCCTGACCTTTGGATCGGATCAATACGTCGCCGCCTTCTGTCCTTACATTTCCGGCAGATATATCGACGGAGCTGCCGCGAATCGCACGGGAAATGTCCTCGAGCGAAACCTCAAATTCCCGCAGCCGGTCCGGTGAGGCTTCAATGGCGATTTCGTAGCGGCGCACAGAACCCAGGTTGACCTGCGTAATGCCGTCCACTCGCAGCAGGTCATCGCGAACCCGCTCCGCAAATATGCGAATCTCATCTTCACTGTAGTCGCCGGCAACGACGACACTGATGACCGGAAAAAAACGGGTACTCAGGCTGATAATCGGTTTTTCTGTATCTGCCGGAAATGTATTGATCGAGTCGACCCGGCTTTTTATGTCATCCAGCAATTCCCGCGGGTCATAATTTGAGTCGATTTCGATGGAAACGCGTGTGCCGCCCTCGACCGATCGCGAAGTGATCTTGTCGATACCTTCCAGATCCTGAACGGCCTCCTCGATTCTGATAGCGACGCCGAGTTCAACATCTTCGGGAGTTGCTCCGCGCAGCGGTACCGATACGGAGACGGTATCCGGATCCGAGAACGGAAAGATTTCGAGCCGAATGCCGTCACGCAACGCCAGGAAGCCGCCGATCATGATTGTGATCATGAGTAAGTTTGCGGCAACCGAATTTCTTGCGAACCAGGAAATCATTTCCTGATTTCCTGCTGGTTGCGGCCCATGCGCCGCTCACCTTGTTCGCCGACGACAGTAACCCTGATGCCGGATGTCACCTGGCCGAGCGCCGTCGTTACCAGTATGTCGCCTGGCTCCAGGCCTGCGCCGATTACGGCTTCATCGTCGTTTTGCCACGCGATCTCTATATCACGCCGTCGCAGGATCTCGTTTTCGACGATGTACACGTAGGCTCCCTGATAAATGGTGTTATTCGGAATCACCAATGCATGGGGAAGCGTCTTGCCTTCCAGCCTTGCCGTTACGTACTGACCGATCTTGAGTGGCGCGTGATATTCGTGGTCGCGTCCGAAGGGGTCATCGATCTGCGCGATAACATGCAATTGACGAGCGATTTCATCGATTGCGCCTTCAGTACGGACCAGTATCGCCTCCCAGGATTCATCTCCACCCAGCTGTGAACGGATTTCGACCCGGCCCCCGCTCTTGCGGGTCACGCCTGTGTAACGGTAAGACTCGGGCAAGTCTATGAACGGCAGGTCCCGGTTTCTAAGTGGCAGACGAATCTCGACGACGTCCGTCGCGTAAATCTCGGCGAGTTGTGTATTAGGCGATACAACCTGGCCCAGGTCGACCAGCTTGCGCAGAACCCGCCCGGCAAACGGTGCAACGATATTGGTACGCTCCAGGTTGAGCTCCGCTTTTTGCAATGTCGATTCGGCAGAAATTATTTTTGCCTGCGCTGCTTTGAGCTGAGGAATGCGCAGTACGAGGTCCGGCGCCTCGCCGGTGTTCCCCAGTCTGGCCCAGTCCTCCTGCGCCTGGTTGGTTCTCGCTTCTGCCTCTGCAAGAGTCTGCCGCGCATCCATCAACGATGCACCGGCGATACGCACGTCAGCTTCGTAGTCGCGTGCATCGATATTCGCGAGAACGTCACCTTCCTCAAAGAAGCCACCATCACGAACATTGGGATTGACCGACACGATTTGTCCACCGACTTGCGCCACCAGGATGCTACGCGTGCGTGGCTGCACGGTGCCGTAACTCTCCAGCATGATCGGGTAGTTGGTCTCTGCCACGACCCGCGTTTCCACGGTCATCATCGGACCCGAAAAGACCGGTCGCTGCGGTGCCTCGGGCGGGTTCATCCTGATAATCACGGCAATAAGCAGTAGTCCGCCGAAGATGGCGACCGGTATCAGTTTCTTGTTCTTGAAATCCATTTTTAGTATTCGGTCGCGAATTCGCCGCCTAATGCAAGGTACAGGGAAATTCGATTCTGCAGCAGCAGGTTCCTGAGTTGCACAACCGTCGTCTCGGCATCGAATGCCTGGCGCTGCGATTCGAGCACGGTCGTGTATGGGACCAGCCCCCGCTGGTATTGTTCAAGCGCCAGCTCCAGCGCGGCCCCGGAATTGGTTTCCGCATCCAGGAATGACTCATAGCGCTCTCTCAATGAAACGGAACGTGAGATCGCATTCTCCACCTCCGCGAAGGCGCGGAATACCAGGTCGAGATACTGTTGTTCCGCCTGCCTTACCTGCGCGACCGCCTGTTCTTCGAATGCTTCGAGCCGGCCGGCGTTGAAAAGCGGCTGAGTTACGCCGCCCGCGATCGACCAGACGCTGAGGTCGCTGTCAAGCAACTCGGAAAACGCAACTGAGGTTACCCCGGCACTGCCCACGAGCGTCAAGCTCGGAAATCGTGCTTTGTGTGCTGCCGCGAGATCAGCATCCGCGGCCAGGAGATTCAGCCAGGCCTCCTGCACGTCGGTGCGCCGGGTGAGCAGTTCTGAGGGAAGACCGGAGGGAATCGGATCTGTCATCACCGGCAGCACACCCGGTATTTCCATGCGCCCGTCCGGATAACGAGCGAGTGACAACTGCAGATCAGCGATTGTCTCAGTGAGCGTCTGCTCCTGCTGCGCGTAATTTGCCTGCTGTCGCTCAACCTGGTTACGGGCCAGGTAAAGATCGAGCGCGTCGTTCAATCCCTGGCGATAGCCGCTCGCTACAATGTCGTGACTTTCGATCACATTGTCGAGCCGGCGCCTGGCAACCGCTAGCAATTGCTTCGCTTCCATAACACCGAAATACGCGCCGGTGGTGGCCGCGGCGAGGTCTCTTTGCACGGATTCGAATCTTGCCTGCTGTGCACCGAGTGCAAGTTGTGCGGCCTGTTGTTGTTTACTTAGACGGCCCCACAGGTCGACTTCCCAACGAGCGCCGACATCGGCACCGAATGATTCCGCTGTGGCTCGTTGCCCGGATGTATCAGTGAATCCGCGGCGCGACCCGTCAAGTGAAACATCGAGTTCCGGGAACCGGTTTGCACGGACGATTATCACCGTTTGCTCGGCCTGGTAAAGCCGCGCACGCTCCTGTTCCAACAGGTAGTTATTCGTAACAGCCTCATCCACGAGGGCGGTCAATTGCGGGTCGTCGAAGCTCTCAAGCCAGTTGAGATCAACGGCTCCGGAGTCGCCGCCACGGACCCATCCGGCCGGCATGCCAACGTCAGTGGCCTCCGGCGATATCGCGGAATGCGTGCAGCCACCGGAAATAGCTGCAGAAAAAGCTATAAAAGAAAGTAAAACCAATGAGTTATGGTTAAATCGGCCGGACACTGGTGGACATCCGCATGGTCTCGAAAACCGGCCGTCCAGTATCCCAAGAACCCGCCAGGCAAGAAAGGCGTCTTGTCCCTTCTTTGCAAACAAAAACAATCCCGGGCAGTCTTCCTGACCATGAAGCTGGATCGGTTTATCAGGCTCGCGGTCGCACTGCTGATACTGCTCGTTTTCGTCATCGCGATCGCAGCATTGCTGTTCGTGACCGAATCTGCCCTCAACGTCTGGGACCGGCTCGTGCAAGGGCCGCGATTCCTGTTGTATGGATATTTTGCAGCGCTGGCCGGGTTGTTGCTCGCCGCGTTCTGGCTGGTCATGCGCCTCGTTGTCAAACGCAGGATTCCGGAGTCCAGATCATCGTCCCAGCCTTTGCGGCAGGCCGACATAAAAAAACGGCTTCGCGAGGCAGAGAAATCCGGCGTCGGTGTCGAGGAAGCCCGGGCTGAATTGCAGGAGCTTGCAGCACGCCAGGAAAGCGGCTCCGTGCATCTTTGTTTCTTCGGCGAGATCAGCACCGGCAAGAGCTCCCTGATCAAAGCGCTTATTCCGGACGCCGACGTCGCGATCAGTGCGGTCGGCGGTTCAACCATCGATATTCGTCACTATCGCTGGCGCGACGACAAAGGCAGGCAAATCCTGCTAACAGACGTGCCGGGCAGCGGCGGACTCGAAGCCGGCCTCGACAAGGTTGCCGAGCAAGAGGCATTGCGCTCACAGGTCGTCCTTTTCATTTGCGACGGTGATCTGACGCGTACCGAAAGCCTCGCTGTGCAGCGGCTGCTGGAACTGGAAAAGCCGCTCATCCTGGTCATGAACAAGTCGGATCGCTACTCAAGCGAGGAACAATCGATGCTGCTGGAGCGCCTGCTGGACCACCTCGGCGATCTGGGTAGCGAGTTTTCAAACGACCAGGTCGTCGCCGTATCTGCTGGCGGTGAGATTGACGCCGTGCAGCGTCAGCCAGACGGATCGGAAGAAATGGTTCGGCGTACACGACCGGCAGATATCGGTGTACTGGTGGTTGCTATCAATCGGCTTCTCGAAGACGATATTGATTCGCTCGATGTACGTCGCGACCGGGCGGTGTTCAGGCTGGCGGCCGCCAAGCTCAAGGAAGCAGAACTCGAGTATCGCCAGCAGCGTGCCGCGCAGATAATCCGCAGTTCGACCCGCAAGGCAGTGATCGGTGCGTTGGCCGCGGTCAGTCCCGGAACCGACATTATTATCCAGGGATACATCGGTGCAGCGATGACCCGTGAGCTGTGCCGTTTGTTCGGCGCTGCACCGCGCGACCTGGATATCGAGGAATTCCTGAACCTGAGCCAGAGCCGCGCGGGCAAGGCGCTGCCACTGAGCCTGGCCGTGGCGGGCAACGGGCTCAAAGCGTTTCCCGGCATCGGTACGGTCGCCGGTGGCGTCGTGCATGCTGTAGCCTATGGGCTTATCTTCGATGCACTGGGCAGAAGCCTGGTACTGACATTGACAGCGCACGGTCAACTGGACCCTGAGACAGCCGCAAAGGAATTTGAGGACGGAATCAGTGAGCATATTGAAGCGGGTGTTCGACAGGTTGCCAGGATGGCCCTGGATCGGGAACAGGACAAAGGATAGGGAATTCAGTCCCTGCGAAATCGGCAACGATCACCAGATTGCCTGATACGGAGCGATAGCGGACCGCTCGACCGCTGCGGCTGGTCACCAGGGAACATTGACATTCAGGTAGTTGTAATTACAATGTATGTATGATTAGCTTCGATTGGAGTCCCGCCAAAGCGCGAGCCAATCTCAGCAAGCACGACAATTCTTCGACGAAGCCCATTCGGAAGAGGAAGAACGATTCATCTTGCTCGGCATGAGCAATCGATTGCGCCTGCTCATTATTTGCCACTGCGAACGCTCTGGAGGCAATGTGATCCGAATCATTTCGGCGCGGAAAGCTACTGCGAAGGAAAAAACCTTCTATGAGGGTCCACCGGTATGAAAAAGGAATATGATCTTTCGAAAATGAAATCGCGACGGAATCCTTACGCGTCGAAGCTCAAGCGACAAGTAACGATCCGTATGAGCGATGACGTCATTACCTACTTCAAGGAAATGGCTGAAGAAACTGGAATCCCCTACCAGAGCCTCATCAATCTTTATCTGAGAGATTGCATGGCCCACGACCGCAAGCCGGACCTTGCATGGCGTTGATGCGTGTTGGCGAGTATGTGCAGTCCACATGCCGCGCTCCCTGGAAGACGGATAGAAATTTCGTTCGCATCGGCGTTGCCAGACGCGTTTTGAAGTAGCGCGAGTTCCCGCTGAGAGGACGGAATCAGTGAACATATTGAAGCGGGTGTTCGACAGGTTGCCAGGATGGCCCTGGATCGGGAAAAAGGAAAAGACTGACGAAGGTTACGACGCCGGCTCCACTCATCTGAACCTGGCACGCGAAAGCCTGCGCGACCTGATCGATGACTCGCGGCTGCCGCCCGGCATTCGCGATTCCCTCGCACACGATTACGAAGCCGTACAGGCTATGCTCGACAAGCTGCAGCATGGTCATCTGCACATTGCCGTGTTCGGCCGCGTCAGCACCGGCAAATCTTCACTCCTGAATACGCTGATCGGTGAAGAGAAATTCGCCGTCAGTCCCTTGCACGGAGAGACCAAAAAAACCTCGATGCACCAGTGGTCGGAAATCGAAGCGGCTGGCGTTTTTCTGATTGACACACCTGGACTGGACGAAGCCGGCGGCGAAGCTCGCGAAGACATGGCGAAAGAAGTCGCCAATCGAGCGGATCTCGTCATTTTCGTACTGGACAGTGACATCACTGACAGTGAACTTCAGGCGTTGCGCACGTTGCTGGCGCAGGGCAGGCCGGTGGTTGTCGCCCTGAACAAAGCGGATCTGTATACGCAGCAGGAACTTGACTCGCTGTTGCAGTCCATCCGCGAAAAGACGACGGGGCTGGCCCATCCCGACGATGTACTGGCAATCGCTGCACAGCCACGGCGGCAGGCAGTCATTGAAATTGACGACGACGGCAACGAAGTCTCAACCACGCGCGAGTGCAAGCCTGACATTGCAACATTACGCATCCGTCTCTGGGAAATCTTTGAAGCCGAAGGCAAGACGCTGGCTGCACTCAACGCCAGTCTGTTCGCCGCAGACTTGAGTGACCAGGTCGGCATTCGCATATTGAATGCGCGCCGCGAAATCGGCGATAAAATGGTAAGGACCTACTGTGTCGCCAAAGGCATCGCAGTCGCATTTAACCCGGTACCGGTTGCAGATCTGTTTGCTGCAGCATTAATCGATGTCGGCATGGTGATGCACCTGTCCCGTGTCTACGATCTGCCAATCAGCCGGCGCGAAGCCGGTTCACTGATCAGCGTCATCGCCGCCGAAGCTGCCGCACTGATGAGCACGGTCTGGGCACTGCATTTCGTCTCGAGTGCGCTGAAGGTTGGAACGGCAGGTCTCTCGACCCTCGTCACCGCAGGCGCCCAGGGTGCTATCGCCTACTACAGCACCTACGTCGTCGGACAAATCGCCGCCGAATATTTGTCGAAAGGAAAATCCTGGGGCGAGGGCGGACCGAAAACGGTGGTGCAGGAAATCCTCGACAGTCTCGACCGGGACACCGTGCTTCGGGAAGCCAAAAAAGAAATCCAGGCAAGGCTGGGTTTGAGCTGATCCAAAACTATTTGCTGTTTAGTTGCTCGTCGAGCAATCGTAGGATTTCTGCTTGGGGATAACGGTGCCGGTGGTAGCTTAATGCCTTATTCTGCGGCATCCGGCCAGGGCCTATGTTGGAATAAGCTAATAAGCTACCACCGGCACTGAGCTCGGGCACTGGGCTCGGATTCAGGGGTAGTCGCCGGGGAAACTGGGGAAAAGGCGCTTATACTCGTGCCTGACATGAGCAGATTCCTAGTGGTGCTGGCACTCGCCTGCTGCGCGATTTCACTCGGCGTCATCGCCGAAGAAGACCCCGGCAAGGGTAAGCTCCTTGTCGCCACGGACGT
>JADFGH010000101.1 GCA_022567775.1 Pseudomonadota bacterium
TAACCAGAAGATCGCCAACGTCCACCAGGGTGCCATCGAGCGGGCATTGCGTGAAGCAAACGTCGATACGATGTTGCATGGTCACACGCATCGGCCTGGAATCCACAGGTTCAACCTGGACGGCGAGCCGGCGTCACGGATTGTGCTGGGTGACTGGTTTACACAGGGCAGTGTGGTGCGCTGGGATGAGAGCGGGCCGGTGTTGAGTGTGTTGCAGCGCTAGCCAGGGTATCGCTCGCCGGGGCGGGCTCCTGCGAAATTCTTGAATAAACTGTAGGAGCTCGCCCCAGCAAGCGAAGCAAACTCGATTTACGCGGGAACACCTGAGTGGAAGCGGAACTGTTCATCGGGTGAGGTGATCAGCCTGGCTTCCAGCGTCTTGAGTTCACCAAGCCTTTGATTGAATGCATCTTCGTCGAGTTGCGCCTCCGACCTGGCGAACCCCAGGTAATGTTCGAAATGCCTGGCCTCGGAGTCCAGCAGTCCCGCATAAAACTTGCCTAAATTGTCCGGCAGATGAGGTATGAGTGCGGCGAAGCGCTCGCAGGACCGGGCCTCGATCAGCGCGCCAACCAGCAGCAAGTCCAGCAGTCTTTCCGGTTCATTGTTGCGCACCGCATCGCGCAATGATCCGGCATAGCGGGATGCGGAGAGTTGCTCGAACGGTAGCGACATCTCCTGCATGATCTTCCTGACCTGCTCGAAATGTCTGAGTTCTTCGCGGGCAAGGCGCGACATGCGCGTGACGAGCGCGGTTTTTTCCGGATAGCGGTAGATGAATGCCAGCGCCGTGGATGCCGCCTTCAGTTCGCAATTTGCGTGGTCCAGCAGCAACTCCGGCAGCCGATTGCGCGCCTCTTCAATCCACTCGTCAGGCGTCGGCGTGTCGAAAAACGCCGCAATGTTTTCAGGCACTGATCGCATCACAGCCAATCGAGCATCTCGGCCGCACTTTGAATACGGTCTTCCGGTTTCTTTGCCAGCAGCTTGTTGATGACCGCCTGATGCTGGCTCAGGCGAGGCGGCAGGACCGGCAATGGCGCCTCGCTATGCTTGAAAATAATGCCCATCGCATTTTTGCCGCGATAGGGTTTTTCGCCGGTGAGCATTTCATAGAAGATGACGCCGAGACTGTACACATCGCTACGTTCATCCACATCGCGCCCGCGGCCCTGCTCCGGACTCATGTAATAGGGCGTACCGATTATCTGGCCTCTGCCCGTTATTTCCCGATCGAGTGGCATCCGTTTTGCCAGGCCGAAATCGATCAGCGCGATACTATCGTCTTCGCGTAACATGATGTTGCCGGGCTTCAGGTCTCTGTGCAGGATGCCGACCGAATGCAGATCGGCCAGTGCACCCGCAATCTGACGCGTGTAATCAACCGCGTCACTCTCCAGGATGCCACTTTCGATTTTTTGTTTGAGATTACCGCCCGGCAGATACTCCATCGCGATGTGAGCGTGATCGTCGCTAACCCCGAGGTCGTATATCTGCACGATATTCGGGTGCTCCAGTTCTGCGATTATCTCGTATTCCTGGAGGAAGCGATCGAATGCACCCACGCCCTCGGAGAAATCCGGGACCTGCCTGAATACTTTGAGCACGATTTTTATGCCGGCCGATTCTTTTTCCGCAAGATAAACGGCGGAGTGATCGCTGACCGCAAGCCGGTTCAGGAAACGATAGCCCTTGATCAGCGGGTTGATGCCGGTCTCAATGTCGCCGACGAAGAGAGTGTGTGTCGAGGCTACGCGGTGCCGTGCTCGCAGCAAGTCGTCCATTACAACGACCAGCGCGTCGTGATGGATCTTCTTCCGATCTATGAATGCGTCCGTGCCGATCTTGATGGCAGCGGCTCGTCCACCGGTACCGAAATAGACGATCGCCGGAAATCCAGGCGTCTTTACGAATTGTTTCAGAGTCGAGAGCGGGTCACGCCTGCCCTGTTTGTCGCCAAGCAGGATAAGGTCGTTGCCGGCCCCTGAAAACTCTTCAGGCAGATGACCGGCCTCGATGGGATCGTACGCGGAAATAATCGCATCGGGCCAATGCGTCGTCACGTGGTGCATAAGCAGGCTGCGAAACTCGACCTGCCCGTCAATGATCATGACCTTGATACTCATGCCAGCACTCTGCGCGTCAGCGCGGGCCCTACATGCCGACCGCGGTACCGGGGTCGTTTGCCTCTTCGGCCAGCTCCAGGTCCGGCATCTTGTACCTGGCTTCGCGTCTGGATTTAGCGCCGTCGGACCGCGCCTTCTCCAGCGCCCGCAGATAATCGTCGGTGACATCGTCGGTCACGTATTCGCCCGAGAAGCACGACGTATCGAATTGTGTGATGTGTGAATCATCGTGGCGTACGGCGCGAATGAGACCGTGCAGGTCCTGGTAAATCAGCCGGTCCGCGCCGATCAGTTCCTCGATTTTTTCGACCGAGCGGCCACTGGCGATCAGCTCCGATGCTGCGGGCATGTCTATGCCGTAAACGTTCGGATAGCGTACCGGCGGCGCGGCGGATGCGAAATAAACTTTGCGGGCGCCGGCTTCGCGGGCCATCCTGATGATCTGGCGTGAAGTCGTGCCGCGAACGATCGAGTCATCGACCAACAGCACGTTTTTGCCCCTGAACTCCAGGTCGATTGCGTTCAGCTTGCGGCGCACGGATTGCGCACGTTCGGCCTGGCCAGGCATGATGAAGGTACGGCCGATATATCGGTTCTTGACAAACCCTTCGCGATATTTGACGCCGAGATGATAGGCAACCGGTACCGCCGCAGTACGACTCGTGTCAGGAATTGGAATGACGACGTCGATGTCGTGGTCCGGCCATTCCCGCACAATCTGGCCGGCCAGTTGCGCGCCCATTCGCAGGCGCGCTTTGTAAACGGACAGGTCGTCGATGATGGAATCCGGTCTTGCGAAATACACGAATTCGAAAATACAGGGCGAGCAACTCGTTGCGTCGGCGTACTCGCGGCTGTGCATGACTCCTGCGTTCTCGATGAATACCGCTTCGCCCGGACCTATATCGCGCAACTTTTCGAATTGCAGCAAATCAAGCGCGACGCTCTCGGACGCGACCATGTATTCGGCTCCGTCGCGCGTTTCCCGGCGACCGACAACGATCGGCCGGATACCGTTCGGGTCGCGGAAGGCGACAATGCCATGCCCGATGATCATTGCAACGACGGCGTAACCGCCCGAACAACGTTTGTGAACAGCCTCAACGGCATCGAAAATCTGATCCGGCGACGGCCTGCCGCTGGCCCTGATCTGCAACTCGTGCGCAAAGACATTCAGAAGCACTTCCGAATCAGAGCTCGTATTCAGGTGCCGATGATCTTCCCGTGTCAGGCGATCGGCAAGCGCCCGATAATTTGTCAGGTTACCATTGTGCGCGAGACAAATGCCGTACGGCGAATTGACGTAAAAGGGCTGCGCCTCTGACGACTGGGCTCCCCCGGCGGTCGGGTAACGAATATGTCCCATGCCGACATTGCCGGTCAGGCGCAACATGTGGCGCGTCCGGAACACGTCGCGAACCAGGCCGTTGCTCTTGCGTACGTTAAGTCCATTCTCACCCCAGGTCACGATGCCCGCCGCATCCTGCCCGCGGTGCTGCAGGACAGTCAGCGCATCGTAGATCGCCTGGTTAACAGGTTTTTTTCCAACTATTCCGACAATGCCGCACATTTTTTTCTTTGCTTATCGTTTAATTATCGCGAGACTTAAGTGAAGTCCGGGAGGCCGAATTGAAAATCATCGATCATTTCATCCGGCTGTAATATTTCCAACCCTTTTGGCGCCATGACGTCGATCCAGTCCGCCACCGTTTCCGCGTACGGAATTAATTCGGATTCAAGCCACCAGGTTTCTGCGTCGAACGCGGCATAGCGACCGAGAAGCACAAACAGACCAATCAACACCACCGCGCGGAGCAGCCCGAATACGGCGCCGAGCGACCGGTCGGTTCCTGATAGCCCGGCCATCCTGACGATTTTCGAAACACCCCACCCGATCAGCCCGCCGATCGCGAGAATGATGATAAAGACGAGAAAGCGGCCGGCCCACAGCTCGAGTTCAGATGAGCCCATCGAGCCGCCCAACCAGCCACCCGCGTACGGACCGAGATGCAGTGCTGCCCAGATCGCGACCAGCAGTGCTGCGATGGCGATAGCTTCCCTGACGATTCCGCGAATGGCGCCGACGACGATTGATGCGAGTACCGCAACAATAATCACAAAGTCGACAATGGTCATCAGAGATATTTGGGGTCGAGTAACTTAAGGTTGGAGCACTAAGCCGGGGTCGGGGAGAATTCTAACAGAACGGTCGCTTTTCGCACCTCGGCTGATGACGCGGGTCACGGGTGCGGCACAACCTGTCCGTCGTGTCCGGACTTGCCCAGCTGGGCCGCCACCGCCTCTGCACTGTCACGGTCCTCCTGCGGTCCGATTCGCACCCGGTGCAGCGCACCCGTTCCTGTCTTCAGCTGGCTCAGGAATGCGGCGTAGCCTTGCTCCCGCAAACTCGCGGCCAGCCGCTCCGCATTTTGCTGGTTCGAGAAACTGCCGAGCTGAACCGCCCACATGCCGGTCGATGACTGTGTTGAAACCGGCGCTTTCCCGTCAACGCGGAGCGCTGCTGATGCAGCCGCTTTTGCGGCTGCCGGAGGCTGCGTTCTGGCGGCTTCGGGTTGCCTCTCCGCCGCGGCCGGCGAAGGCGTGCTGGTCGGAACAGGCTCTGTACGGTCGAGATTCAGCACGACAGTCTGCGTCGTGCGCTGCTGGTGGTTCTGGCCAGGCAAGCTAACAACTTCGCTGACGGTTTCGGCATCGTTTGAGGGCCCGTCGAGAAACACGGGTACGATCAATACTGCCGCAGCGACGAGTACGATCGCTCCAATTACGCGTTCTTGCAATGCTCTATCCATTATTTAGTGCAAAACTGATGCCCTCAGCGACGCTGAGTATAGCGTATCGGAATCTGCTGTCCTGACCCAAAAAAATCGGCGAATCTGGCGGCGCGTCCTGGCGCCTGTTACGCAGGTTCTTCACCGGTCAGGACACTGGTTTGTTGCAGCCATTCGAGTGCCGGCCCGACGGCGTAAAACGACCCGGTAACCAGGATCAGTTCATCCGCAGCGGCCCGCCGGTCGCCAAGCTCCAGGGCCCCGGGTATGGTTTCCGCAATCCTGCAGGGCTTCATGCTGCAGTTCGCGATTTTTTGTGCCAGTGACGCTGCAGGCTCGGCCCTGGTTCCCTGCAGCGGGACCGCAATCCACGAATCGACCAGTTTTGACAACGGTTCGACAATCCCCTGCACATCCTTGTCGGCGAGCATGCCAACGACAGCCGTTATTCCTCCCTGGTGCGACAGGTCGGCGAGCGCTTCGGCGAGCACGGCTGCCGCGGCCGGATTGTGTGCCACGTCGAGGACCCAGGTGCGGCGCGAGTTGATGACCTGGAAGCGGCCCGGGAGCGACAGTTTGGCAAAGGCGTCATTGACCTGCGTCGTCGTCAGAATTTGCTCGAGGCCCATCGCTTCGATGACCGCAAGCACCGCTGCTGCATTCTGTATCTGTATGCCGCCCGCCAGTGCCGGTGGAAAAAGACCTGCAAGCCTGGTCTGTCGTCCGTACCACGACCACGATGCGAGAGCCTCGTTGCTTTTCTCGTATCCGAAGTCCACTCCTGCAAGACGCAGGTCCGCACCGATAATTGCCGCATGTTTGCATATCGCGCCGGACGATTCTGCCGCGCCGTAAACGACCGGCTTCGATGGTCTCATGATGCCGGCTTTTTCTGCCGCAATTGACTCGGTGTCGCTGCCGAGCCAGGCGGTGTGGTCGAGCGCTATGTTCGTGATAAGACAGGCATCGGGTTCAATGGCATTCACTGCGTCGAGGCGGCCACCCATGCCGATCTCCAGAATTAAGGTGTCAGCAGCCGATTCCGCGAACGCAACGAGCGCCGCCAGCGTCCCGAACTCGAAATAAGTCAGCGGCACCTCCAGTCGTGCGCACTGCACACGCTCGAAGGCAGCAATAATCCCGGCATCGCTGGCCGCAACACCATTAATACGAATACGTTCGTTGTATCGAAGCACATGCGGTGACGTGTAGCACGCGACTTTGTATCCGGCATTCGCGAATAGCGCTTCGAGCATCGCGACGCTCGAGCCTTTACCGTTGGTTCCTGCAACATTGATGACGCGTTCGGCTCGGGACAGGTCCAGGCGCTTAAGCACTGCGCTTACGCGATCGAGCCCGAGATCGATTTCCCGCGGCGACAGCGTTTCGAGCCACGCCAGCCAGTCGTCAAGACAAGTGAATGAACCGGTCTGGTTCATGCAGAGCCCATCTCATCAACCCTCATGAGCCGCGTTTCGGGCGCACATATTTCTATGCTGGTTTCAGCCGGTCTGGGCCGCTGGATTCGGACGGTTTTCGAATTTTGCGAGCAGGTCAGCCACTTCCTTACGCAGCTTGCGCCGATCGACGATCATGTCGATCGCGCCATGATCAAGCAGAAACTCGCTGCGCTGAAACCCTTCCGGAAGTTTCTGGCCAACCGTCTGCTCGATAACCCGCGGTCCGGCAAATCCAATCAGCGCTTTGGGTTCGGCAATATTCACATCGCCCAGCATTGCCAGGCTGGCCGATACACCGCCGGTTGTCGGGTCCGTCAGTACCGATATGAATGGAATTTTCAGCTCACCCAATACCGCCAGCGCCGCCGAAGTCTTCGCCATTTGAAAAAGTGAAAACAATGCTTCCTGCATTCTTGCACCGCCACTCGCCGAAAACGCGATCAGCGGCACCCGGTTTTCAGCGCAATATCTGGCGGCGCGGCAAAATCGCTCGCCGACCACTGAGCCCATCGAACCGCCCATAAAACCGAACTCGAATGCACAGGCAACAATCGGCTGGCCGAACAACCGGCCTTTGACGGTAACCAAGGCGTCCTTCTCACCGGTTTTTTTCTGCGCCTGTGCTATCCGGTCGCGATACTTCTTGCTATCGCGAAAACGCAATGGATCCTGCGGCTCGAGACCCGCCGCAATTTCCTCCTGCGTGTCAGGATCGAGGAAAAAGTCGAGGCGGGTTCTTGCACCGATGCGCATGTGGTAATCGCATTTGGGACACACATTCAGATTGCGTTCCAGTTCTGTCCGATACAGCTGCGCATCGCACTTTTGACACTTGATCCACACACCTTCCGGCACAGAGCGCGTCCGTTGCTCGGTGCTGATGCGCGATGGCATCAATTTCTCAAACCAGCTCATAGGCTCGCATCATAAACGAATCCGGGGACACTGGGGTCTGACCCCCGCGGAATTTTGCATTGCTCAGGATATTCAACATCAACCAAAGTCAGTCCATGCGGCGGTGCTGTGACACCACCGTGCGCGCGGTCCCGGCCCTCCAGTACAGACTCCGCCCAACCCGGTTCCTCGTCGCCTTTGCCGATCGCAACCAGCAACCCCGTGATGTTTCTCACCATGTGTTGCAGGAACGCGTTGGCGGTGACCGTAATCGCCAGCCATTCATCGGTTCGGCTCACCTGCAAACTGCTGATGTTCCGATTTGGCGTCGATGCCTGGCAGCCGGCTGCCCTGAATGCCGAAAAGTCGTGTTGACCACGCAAGTAATCTGCTGCCTGTTGCATCGCCTGCTCGTCAAGCGACTCGTGAA
>JADFGH010000102.1 GCA_022567775.1 Pseudomonadota bacterium
TGGTACCGGTTGCGGCTACCAGACTGCCGTGCTGGCGCCCCTGGTGAAGGAGATCTACACCGTCGAGCGCATTCCGGAGTTATTAAGAAGGGCAAAACAGCGCCTTCGGCAACTGGATATCTATAACGTCAGGTTTCGGCTCGGTGACGGCTGGGAGGGCTGGCCGAAATACGCTCCTTACGATGGCATAATCGTCGCGGCAGCCGCAGCGGAATTACCGCAGAAGCTTCTTGAACAGATCGCGCCCGGCGGCAGGCTAATCATGCCGGTCGGTCCGTCGGGCGCCCAGGAGCTGACCATGGTCACGAGACTCGCCGATCATTTCGAGCAAGTTTCCCTCGGTGGCGTAAGTTTTGTTCCGCTTGTCAAAGGCAAATAACAAGCAAATCAAAATGTTTTATAGTCTATTTCAACTAAATTCTGTCAGTTGGGAACAGATCTGACGATGCGACTGTTTGGGCCTTTGTACGATCGTGTCCTGGGCTGGGCCAAGCATCCGCACGCCGAGCGCTATCTCGGCGCAATGAGTTTCGCCGAATCTTCGTTTTTCCCGGTGCCACCCGATGTCATGCTTGCGCCAATGTGCCTGGCGAATCGCGCCAGGGCGTGGCGTTTCGCGACCATTACAACGCTCGCTTCGCTGGCCGGAGGCGTCGCGGGATACGCGATCGGATACTTTCTGTTCGCGGCAATCGAACCGTGGCTGCATTCGACGGGCTACTGGCCCGCCTATTTGCGTGGCAAGGAGTGGTTCGACGCCTGGGGCATCTGGGCAATATTCGTCGCCGGTTTTTCGCCGATTCCCTACAAGATTTTTACGATTTCGGCGGGAGTTGTGATGTTGAATTTCCCCGGCTTTGTTCTCGCCTCGCTGATCGGCAGAGGTGCGAGATTCTTTCTCGTGGCGGGGTTCGTCATCGCCGGCGGCCAGCGGATGGAGACCACGATTGCTACCTATATAGAGAGAATCGGCTGGGGCGTCGTCGCCCTGGCGGTCGGCATTGGCGGCCTGATCTGGCTCAATCACCAGTGACGGGTCGGCGAGCCAATCGTGTCAACAGGATCCGAAAAATTCTGCAGCCATAGCCGACCGGCGCTGTTGCTGGCTGTTGCATTGCTGGTGACCGCCTGTGGTCCGTCATCGCTTTGGGAGCAGCCGCCACCGGATCAGCATATCGTCCGTTCCGGAGAGACGCTGTTCACCATCGCGTGGCGCTATGGCAGGGATCACCGCGATCTCGCGCGCTGGAACAGCCTTGGCGATGGTTCGTTGATCTATCCCGGCCAGGTCATACGATTGAACGGACCCCCGGCCAGGACGACCACCCCCAACAAGACCCCGACCAGCACGCCAGCACGCCGCCCGCTGCCGGGCATCAAATCCCAGCCGCCGCCAGCGTGGGCCTGGCCGACAAACGGCAGGATTGTCGCGGAATTTGCTGGCCGGCCTGGCTCAGGGACCGGCTTGTTGATAGGAGGCAGGGCCGGCCAGGCGATCAGGGCGGCGGCAGCCGGCCGTGTTGTGTATTCCGGTGGTGGACTAATCGGTTATGGACAGCTTATTATCCTTAAGCACAACGACACCTACCTTAGTGCCTACGGGCACAATGCGTCGTTGCTGGTCAAAGAAGGCGACAACATAAAGAAAGGCCAGCGTATCGCGACCATGGGTGAGGGGCCGGGACAAGAGCCGCGACTGCATTTTGAAATCAGGCGCAATGGCGAGCCGGTTAACCCGCGACAATATCTGCCTGCGAGATAATTCGACCTGATCGTCAAATGACATCAGTGGTTACAACTCCCGGATAAGGAGAGGAGTTGTACTGTGGACGAGACGCATGTCTCAGCAGATCCAACTGAGCGGCGGTCAACAACTGTCGCAAGCCCACCTGCGCAACCCGAAGTCCTCAGATCCACGCTCGAAAAGAAAAAGTCAGTTGCAAAGGCCCGCGGTCACGACGCCACCAGCCTGTATCTGAACGAAATCGGCGTAGCGAAACTGCTGACCGCGGCGGAGGAGAAAAAATTCGCGCGACGCAGCAGGAAAGGTGACGAGGCAGCGCGCCATCGCATGATCGAAAGCAATCTGCGACTGGTGGTCAAAATCGCCCGGCACTATAACAACCGCGGACTGCCGCTACTCGACCTGATCGAAGAGGGGAATCTCGGTCTCATTCACGCGGTGAAGAAATTCGATCCCGAGAGGGGTTTTCGATTCTCGACCTACGCAACCTGGTGGATTCGTCAGACCATCGAGCGGGCCATCATGAATCAGTCGCGGACGGTCAGGTTGCCGATCCATATCATCAAGGACATCAACACTGTGCTCAGGGCGTCGAGAAGACTGCGTCATTCCCGGGAAACGGCCCCGACACCGGCAGAAATTGCTGACTACATGGAGCGTGACGCGCAGGATGTCGAGAGGTTGCTGGCGCTGCATAACCGGGTCACCATCGGCTCATCCGGAAGCGCCGGGACCAACGAGGATCGCGGACCGCTGGATTTTCTGCCGGCACGGCAGGAGGCAGAACCGGCGCAATGCGCACAAAAAGAACGCGTTCACGCCGTTCTCGATGGATGGATATTCAAACTGAACGACAAGCAACGTGCAGTCGTTGAACGCCGCTTCGGGCTGCATGGCTATCGGCGTTTGACGCTGGAGGAGATTGGGCGGGAAATTGGCGTAACGCGGGAACGAGTACGGCAGATTCAGATCGATGCGCTGAAGAATCTCAAGAGCATGATTGAGAGTCACGGTGTTAACAGCGAATCGCTTCTCGACTGAAAGAAATCCATTCGTAGGAGCTCGCCCTAGCGAGCGACAAACATTAAAGGGCATGTTGGTAAAACATGCCCTTTAATGTTTGCAAAGGGCGAATCAACCACTGCCGGTCAAAGAACATCGCCCGGTAGGCCGAGCTCTTACGGCTCGTTTATTATCAGTATTGCGGCGACGTCACGGCCTTCGCTAAGCAAAATATTAAACGTGCGGCAGGCGGCTGGCGTATCCATCGTCTCAAAACCAATGCCACGCCGGGCCATCGCAAACACAAGCTCCCGGGGAGGCCGCTGCGGTTTCCAGCCGGTGCCGAAAATCACAAGTTCCGGTTGCCTCGACAGCAGGTCATGCAGATCCTGCACCTGCAATGCTGCAACATTGCCTATCGATATGCCGCGCTGAATCTCGTCCCTGAACAGCACCACGTTCTCCGCGATGGTTTCGTCGCCGATCCGGATGACGCCGGGTTCGACCTGGCGCACAGTCACGGCAGACATCTGGTCGCGGGTAAAATTCACTGGAACCCCGGCAAATACTGACTGGCGGATGCGTTCATTGCTGCGCACGGTTAACATGCGTGGACGCAGGCCCTCATCATACAAAATCAGGCTGGTCGAGCAACCAGGTCGCGACGCCACAGGCTGACAGGAATTGGCACAATCTCATTACCCATCGCATGCGGTCATCGTGTTGCCAGCGGGCAGGCACGGCAGGGTGGGGCGTCAGGACCACAGGAAATGGCTGTCGAGAGGTCGTATTCGATCACCTGGTGGTCCGGGAGAGATGCTGGCCGGCGTGTTGCGGGCAATCAGCCATTCGGTTCCGGGACAAGGGCTCGCCGCACTGCGATTCTGGGGTCAAACCGGCGAACGGTCCGGCGCGTGGCTTGCCGCCGCAGACCCGGTGCACCTCGAAGCACGCCTTGATCACCTGTGTCTTTATGCATTGCGTGGTGACGATATTTCGCGAGCGGAGCTGCGGGACTTATTCGACTACCTGCAGAAAACCCTGGGCGACGATGAACGCTATACATTTGCGAGGCTTGGGCACCTTGGCTACCTGCGTGGCCATGAACCAATTGCGACCGCGGCCGTATCGCCCGATGTGGTCGATGGTCGCGTGCCCGATGAATTCATGCCGGCAGGTGATCATGCGGCCACTCACGATCGTTTGCTGAGCGAGGTGCAGATGGCGTTACACGATCACGAAGTGAATCAGCGACGTGTCGCAGGCGGCAGGCGGTCCGTCAACTCGATCTGGATCTGGGGTGGCGGCACTGCGCCCGAAAAAGACGCGCGGCCGATTCCACCGTTGTTTGCTGACGATCCCTTGTTCAGAGGTTACTGGAACAGCCGAACCGGTGACATCGAATCCTGGACAGGAAACATCGATGAAGCCTTAAGCAACGCACCGGACGGTTTTGTCGCTGTTGTTCCGGACGAGATCGAATATTCACAGCCTGAGGCAATGGCAACCTGCCTCGAAGACCTGCGGGTTGTTCTCAAGCGGGGTGACTTGCGAGCGCTGACGCTGCTGTTTCGCGATGGGTTGAAAATCGAAGTTGAAAAAAAGGATGCATTTCGATTCTGGCGTAAAGTGTCGCCGTTGTTGGTGGGAGCAGGTAACAATGCCTGAACCACGGATTCGGCCCCTCAGGAAAAGAACCGCTGCCGATTGCGCCGGTGCTGATGGACTGCTGCAGATTGATCCAATACTGCGCCGCCTGTACTCGGCGCGCGGTGTTACCGGGTCTGAGCAACTCGATTACACGCTGCAGCGCCTGGTGCCGGTTCACACCATGAGCGGCATCGATGCGGCGGTCGAACTTCTATTGAAACATCGCAATAACCGGATCATCGTCATCGGGGATTTCGATGCCGACGGCGCAACCAGTACGGCGCTGGTCATCCGCTGTTTACGCGAATTCGGAATCAACGATGCCGGCTACCTGGTGCCGAATCGCTTTGAATTCGGCTATGGCTTGTCGCCGGAAATCGTGCGTGTCGCAGCGGAGCGCTCACCCGAGTTGTTGATAACCGTGGATAACGGCGTGTCGAGTGTGGCGGGCGTCGAAGAAGCACATCGTCTCGGCATAGAGGTACTGATTACCGATCACCATTTACCCGGCGCGGAATTGCCGGCGCCGGACGCCATGCTTAATCCGAATCTTGACGACAATGATTTCGCCAGTCCGCACCTGGCGGGCGTCGGTGTTGCGTTCTACCTGATGGCTGCGCTTGGCCGCACGCTGGAGGAGGACGGACTCTCCGGAGCGGCCAGGGTGCCTGCCAGGTATCTTGATCTCGTTGCCTTGGGGACCGTCGCCGACGTCGTGACGCTGGACCATAACAATCGCGTCC
This sequence comes from Pseudomonadota bacterium, assembly GCA_022567775.1. GTDB lineage: Bacteria > Pseudomonadota > Gammaproteobacteria > Steroidobacterales > Woeseiaceae > SZUA-117. The sequence continues at coordinate 5,140 of JADFGH010000102.1, forward strand.
TCGTAGCGCAGGGCCTGCAGCGAATTCGGGCTGGCAAGGCGGTGCCCGGAATAGCGGCGCTTTTCGAGCAGGCCGGGCGATCGCTCGCGCGGGCTGTCAGCACTGACCTCGGGTTCGTGGTCGGTCCCCGACTGAATGCGGCGGGCCGACTCGAAGACATGTCAGTTGGCATTGAGTGCCTGCTTACTGATGATGCACAGGCCGCAGCGCGGCTTGCGGCAATGCTCGATGAGATCAACAAGGAACGCCGCAGCATTGAGACCAAAATGCGGCAGGAAGCGTTTGCCTACGTCGATGCGATCGACGCACAAGACCTGCCGGCATGCGTGTGTCTTTACGATGGGGAATGGCACCAGGGTATCGTCGGCCTGATTGCAGCACGCGTGCGCGAGCGTTGCGATCGTCCCGTCATTGCATTTGCCCGTGAAGACGATGGAGTCCTGAAAGGATCGGCACGCTCGATCAATGGCGTGCACATTCGTGATCTGCTCGAAGCGGTTTCATCGGCAAAGCCGGGGCTGATAACAAAGTTCGGTGGGCATGCGATGGCGGCGGGTCTGAGCATTCAGGAGCAGCGCTTTTCCGAGTTCTCGGCAAGTGCCTCCGAACAACTGGGCCGGCTTTACCCGGACGCCGATTTCAGTGGCGCGATTCTTACCGACGGCGATTTGCCCGCTGACGCCATGAATCTGAAGTTTGCGAAGGTATTGCGGGAAGCAGGGCCCTGGGGCGCCGGCTTTCCCGAACCGGTGTTCACCGGAAATTTCGAGATCGACGAACAGCGGACCGTTGGCGAAAATCATCTCAAGTTCAGAGTGCGCCCGGCATCCGGTGGCGATCCGGTCGACGCGATCGCATTCAACCAGGCCGGGCCGGCCTACCGTGGCCTGGTGCAATTGACCTATCGCCTCGATGTCAACGAGTACCGGGGTTTCGAGTCGCCGCAACTCATTGTCGAGCAGATCGTCAACATTGCCTGAGTGTCGTGATAACATCCCGCGTCTTTTTGATTCAGCTTGCGAACGTCAATGGAAACCGGCCAGATCAGGCAGACCATCTCTGACCTCACGGAACGCGTGACCGCGTTAAGGGGGTATCTTTGACTACGACACCCAGGCGGAACGCCTGACCGAGGTCCAGCGCGAGCTCGAACAACCCGATGTCTGGAACCAACCCGATCGTGCCCAGGCCCTCGGCCAGGAACGGGCGCAGCTCGAGAAGATTGTCGCAACCCTGGATACGCTGACACGAGGCCTTGCAGATGCGGGCGGCCTGCTGGAACTCGTAGTGGAAGAAGACGATAGCGACACGCTGGATGCGCTCGTGTCCGATCTCAAGGGCTTCGAACAGCAAGTCGAGGGGCTCGAATTTCGCCGCATGTTCAGGTGAGCTCGATAACAGCAATGCGTTCCTCGACATTCAATCCGGCGCCGGCGGCACCGAAGCCCAGGACTGGGCGAACATGCTCCTCCGGATGTATCTGCGCTGGGCCGAGTCGCATGATTTCAAGACGGAGATCATCGAGGCATCCGCCGGCGAGGTTGCCGGAATCAAAAGTGCGACGATCCTGATTTCAGGCGAATTTGCCTACGGCTGGTTGCGCACCGAGACCGGCGTACACCGGCTGGTGCGGAAATCTCCGTTCGATTCCGGGAACCGGCGTCACACGTCGTTCGCATCGGTATTTGTGTCGCCCGAAGTGGATGACGACATCGACGTCGATATCAATCCGTCGGACCTGAGGATCGATGTCTACCGGGCAAGCGGCGCCGGCGGCCAGCACGTCAACCGCACCGAGTCTGCGGTGCGCATTACCCATTTACCTTCGAATATCGTCGTCCAGTGCCAGAACGACAGGTCGCAACACAAGAACAAGGCGACGGCGATGAAGCAATTAAAGGCGAAACTCTATGAACTGGAGTTGCAGAATCGTCGCGCCAAGGCTCTGGAAGTGGAAGACAGCAAGTCCGACGTCGGCTGGGGCAGCCAGATTCGTAACTATGTACTCGATCAAAGCCGCATCAAGGATTTGCGTACCAACGTTGAAACCGGTAACACTCAGGCTGTACTGGATGGCGGGCTGGACCAATTTATTGAGGCAAGCCTCAAGCAGGGACTTTAAGTGAGTGCAGGAAAGGACAAACGGGACGAGAACGAACTGATCGCCGAGCGCCGGCGCAAGCTGACTGCGTTGCGTGCATCCGGCAATCCCTACCCGAATGATTTTCGCAGGAATGCACTGGCGGACGAGCTGCATCAGAGCTACGGCAAGCACGAGGACGAGCATCTGCGGGAGCAAGCAATTCGGGTGACCGTTGCCGGCCGCATGATGGTCAAGCGCGTAATGGGCAAAGCGAGCTTTATCAAGCTGCAGGACCGGACCGGTCAAATACAGCTGCGTCTCGAGCGGGACCGATTGCCCGAGGGTCTGTACCAGGCTTTCAAGAAATGGGATGTTGGCGACATCCTTGGCGCGTCAGGGACCCTG
>JADFGH010000103.1 GCA_022567775.1 Pseudomonadota bacterium
TGGCTGACATGGTCGGCCGGCACCTTTTAACACTGGAAGGCACATTGTGAACGACTTATCGGAAAAAGAACAACTGGAAGAAATGCGAGCGTGGTGGTCCGAGAACGGCCGCTTTGTCATCACGGGTGTGGTGCTCGGCATTGCCATCATATTCGGTTGGAATCAATGGCGATCGAGTGTCGAGACCTCGCAGATCGAGGCATCGAATCTTTTTGAAGAGGTCTTGACCGCAATGGAGAGCGGTGATACCGAGGCAGCCGAAGATGCGGCAGGCAACCTGTTCGAAAACTACGAGCGAACTGTCTACCCGGCCCAGACACGTCTGGCGTTGGCGCGACTCTATATGGATAAAGGCCGCGACCAGGATGCGGTAAACGTTCTTCGCGAGCTCATCGCAGCGAGTGATGAATCGGAGATTCAACTGGTCGGGCGGTTGCGGCTTGCAAAGGTGTTGCTGTACCAGAACAAACCGGATGAAGTCGTAGAAATACTGCGGGACCGGGGCGAGAGTGGGTTTGCGGCGAGGTACCTGGAAATCCTTGGCGATGCATACGCCGCACAGGGCAATTTTGCCGAGGCACAGACGGCCTACCTGGCCGCATTGAGCAGGAATTCGCCTGTGCCAACGATCGACAACAACCTGATTCAGCTAAAGCTCAACGATCTTCCGGATTTGACGGAACTGGCTGCGATTGAAGTCGCGATTGACGAGGCTGACGTCGCTGGAGAGCCCGACAATGATGCCGCAGCAATGGATGAGCCGGCCGGGCCCGAAGCACAGGAGGATGCTGAGCCGGAGACCGGGACACAACGATGAGATTGCCAGGGTTGCAGCGGGGTGGTTACGCAAGACGGTTGTTGGCTGCGCGCCGCCTGGCGATCTGGCTGGTTGCTGCAATGTCGATTGCGGGCTGTAGCATATTCGGTGGTGACGACGACGAAGAGTTGCAGCCGACGAAACTGCTGAAGTTCGACCAGACGCTGGACGTCAGGCGTCTTTGGTCGGCCAAGTTGGGCGGCGGCACGGAATTCCTGCGCATTGCATTAAGCCCGGCAGGGGACGGCAATCGAATTTATGCGGCGAGTTACGATGGCAAGGTCAGCGCCTACGATCCCGAAGACGGAGATCGTATCTGGCGGACCGAGGTCGACGCGGTGTTGTCGGCGGGTCCGGGTGTTGGCGAGGGACTCGTCGTCGTCGCCGGGTACGACGGTGACCTGATAGCCCTCAGCGCTGACGATGGTTCGGAATTGTGGCGGATCAACATTGCCGGGGAGTCGCTTGCCCGGCCATTGATAAAAGACGATGCCGTTGTCGCCTACACAATTGATGGCAGGCTGCGTGTCTTCTCCGCGTTCGATGGGTCCGAACGCTGGGCGCTCGAGCAGAGCCTGCCGGCCCTGACATTGCGTGGTTCGGCGACACCGATCATCGTCGGGACAACCATTATTGCGGGATTCGATAATGGCAGGGTGCTGGCTATCAGCCTCTCCGATGGCAGCGAACAATGGCAAGCCGTCCTTACGCCGCCATCCGGTCGTTCGGACCTCGCCCGGTTGGCGGATGTCGATGGCGCGATGGCGGCCGTCGGACAGGACGTATACGCAACTGGCTATCATGGTCGGGTAGCCTCGCTGGCTGTCGAGTCAGGGCAGATTTTGTGGGCGAGAGAAATTTCCGGGCTGTCAGGGCTTGATGCAGACTGGAATAACATCTACCTGGTTGGCGAAGAGGGAGAATTAGTCGCGTTGCTGCGACGGAACGGTGACGACGTATGGCGCCAGGAGGCACTGGTCCGTCGTGAGCCGACCGCGCCCGTGGCATTTAATACGTCTGTCGCCGTCGGCGATTTCGAAGGCTATGTGCATTTCTTCAACAACTTCGACGGCAGGCCGGTCGCTCGTGTCCGTGCCGGCAAGGGCATGATCTCGCTCGCGCCGGTCGTTATCGGTGGCCGCCTGTACGTGCAAAGCGAGTCCGGCACTCTCATGGCATACGGCGTGCCCGTTCCGGAGACCACGGGCGATGCACCTGGAATCTCTGGCGACGAGACCCCCTAGACAAATGGTTGCCGGAAAATGCTTCCTGTCATCGCAATCATCGGTCGGCCCAATGTCGGCAAGTCGACACTATTCAATCGCCTGACGCGTTCGCGCGACGCGCTGGTCGCGGACTACCCTGGACTGACCCGTGACCGCCAGTACGGTTTCGGCAAACTCGGCCCGCTGCCCTATCTCGCTATCGATACCGGCGGTGTTGCCGGTGGTGAGGTCGGCATCAACAAACTCATGGTCGAGCAGACGGTGCGGGCCCTGCAGGAAGCCGATGTTGCGATCGTGATGGTCGATGGCCGCAGCGGACTCACATCCGCAGACGAACATGTCGCCAAACTCGCAAGAAAACACTCGAAAAAAACCTGGCTTGCCGTCAACAAGGCCGAAGGGCTGGATGCGGATATCGCATCCGTGGAATTTCACGGCCTTGGTCTCGGCGAACCCGTCGCAATATCGGCCGCGCATGGTGATTACGTGAGGGCGCTGATGGACAAGGTGCTGGCGCCATTTGTCGAGATGAGTGACGACCATTCCACTGAGTCTGACAAGGCAGAAGACGACAAAGCGCTGCGTATTGCGGTCATTGGCCGGCCGAATGTCGGCAAGTCGACACTGATCAATCGCCTGATCGGAGAGGACCGGCTGGTGGTCTACGACCAGCCCGGCACGACTCGGGATAGCGTAGCCGTACCGTTTGAGCGTGATGGCCGGAAATACCTGCTCATCGACACCGCCGGCGTTCGCCGCAAGTCGAAAGTGCACGAGACCGTCGAAAAATTCAGCATCATCAAGGCGCTGCAGGCGATGGAACGGGCGCAGGTCGTCATCGCATTGCTCGACGCCCACGACGGTGTCACTGAACAGGATGTCAGCCTGATGGGATTGGCGGTGGAACGGGGTCGTGCACTGGTGGTTGTGACCAACAAATGGGACGGCCTGACTCATAATCAGAAACGCCACATCAAGGATGAACTCGACCGGCGGTTGCCGTTCCTGGATTTCGCGGAGCGAATGACGATCTCTGCCTTGCATGGCACGGCGGTCGGCGATCTGTTGCCGGCCGCGGAGCGTGCTTATCGTGCCGCCACGCGTGATCTGTCGACGACCGACCTCAACCGCGAACTCGAGAGTGCGGTCACGGCACATGCGCCGCCGCTGGTTCGCGGGCGCCGCATCAGGCTGCGCTACGCCCACCAGGGCGGGCGCAACCCGCCGGTCATCATCATCCACGGCAATCAGACTGAAAAGCTGCCGGAAGCTTATCGCCGTTACCTGATCAACCGCTTTCGCAAGGCGTTTCGCCTGCAGGGCACGCCAGTACGAATATGGTTCAAAACCAGTGATAATCCCTTCAAAGGCAGGCGCAACAAGCTGACGCCGAGACAACTACAAAAACGCAAGCGCCTGATGAAACACGCGAAGAGGTAACAATCGAAGATCTGCAGGAGCGGCTTCAGCCGCGAACGGGATGAAGCTGGTTTGGAGATAGTGAGCATAGATAGCAAAAAAATTACAGTAGACCGAAAGTTCGTAATGCACCGGGGCGGATTCCTCGAGTCGCCGACAATTGCCTATGAAACCTGGGGCGAATTGCAGGGGAAAGGCGACAACGCGATCCTGTTGTTTACCGGATTGTCCCCGTCGGCGCATGCGGCGTCGTCTCCGGAAAATCCTGCTGCGGGTTGGTGGGAAGACATGATCGGATCCGGCTTGCCGCTGGATACCGATCGTTATTTCGTGATTTGCATCAATTCGCTGGGCAGTTGTTTCGGCTCGACGGGACCGGCGGATATCGATCCTGCCACCGGCGAGCGCTATCGCCTGAATTATCCGGTGCTGACGCTTGAAGATGTCGCGGAGGGCGGCTACGAGGTGCTCAGGCACCTTGGCATCGAGAAACTCCACACAACGGTCGGCGCCTCGATGGGCGGCATGAGTGCCCTGGCATTTTGTGTCCGGCATCCCGACGTGAGCGAGCGAATGCTTTCCATTTCCGCGGCAACCCGGGCGCTGCCATTTGCGATCGCCATTCGGTCATTGCAGCGGGAAATGATTATCAAGGACCCGAAGTGGGACAACGGCAACTATGATCCCGGGGATTCGCCGGTAGCCGGGCAGCGGCTTGCCAGGAAACTCGGCATGATGACCTACCGGTCCTCCGAGGAATGGGACCAGCGGTTCGGCCGCGAGCGCATCTCGTTCGAAGAGCATTCGAGCAATCCGTTCTACGGTGATTTCTCTGTTGAGGCCTATCTCGAGAACCATGCCAATAAATTCACCGGGCAATTTGATGCGAACTGCTACCTGTATTTGTCGCGGGCGTCGGACCTGTTTGACCTGGCGGAACACGGTGGCTCGCTCAAGGCTGGTTTTGCAAAGCTCAATTTGCGACGCGTCCTGGTCATTGGTGTGACGACCGACATTCTGTTCCCGTTACGGCAGCAGGAGGAACTGGCAGAAGGATTGCAGGCTGTAGTACCCGACGTGGAATTCGTGCGGCTCGAATGCCTCAAGGGTCACGATTCATTTCTGGTCGAAATGGATGCATTCCGGCCGGTGATAGGCCGCTTTTTCGAGACCTTTACCACGCACTAATCGGTGAGTAACAGGGCCGGATCAACCGCCGTGCCATTCAGATAGGTCGCAAAATGCAAATGCGCGCCGGTAACCCGGCCGGTCGCGCCAACCTTGCCGATCGCTGTGCCGGTCGATACTGTCACGCCTTCGTCCACATCGATTTCGCTCAGGTGACAATACAGGCTGATGAGGCCCTGCCCGTGATCGATGATGACGGTGTTGCCGTTGAAGAAATAATTCCCGGTCGCCGTAACCACGCCACTCATCGGCGCGTTGATGGGTGTTCCGGAATTGGCAGCGATATCCATGCCCTTGTGTGGCGAACGCGGCTGATCGTTGAAGAATCGCCGCAGGCCGAAGCTGGAACTCCGTCGTCCGCCCACTGGAGTTTGCAGGCTGACGTCAGCTATCGACGCCTCACGCCAGTTATTGAGTGCCGCGTCGATAATTTCTCGCTCAGCGAATATCCGCTCGAGTTCTTCGGGACTCGGATCGACATACTTGCGATTAACACTCAGGCGTTGCTCTTCATAGGTGTTCGGTTCGATTTTGAGTTCGACCTGCCGGGTCGGCCGGTTCGGCACAGAAATAGTTGCCGTCAGCGTCCCGGGCGCAGACTGCTCCAGGGGAATGCCGATAAGTGCAATCCATTCGTTCCCGGCCCTGAGGATCAGTGTCAGTTGATCATCGACGATAACCGAGGGCCGTTGCTCGCCCGCAATGCGCACGATGCCGATGCCACCCGGCCATGGCGAGTGCTCCGGAGCGGCCAGGAGCGCCGTTGTCAACAGGGCACCGAGCATCAGCAATGTCAGATCACGAATCATTGGATTTTCCGGTGTCTGTTTCATTGACGGTGGCCTGCAACGTGCCATGGGCGAGTTGTGCACGTATATCAGAGCCAGGTCTGATTTTGGCAGCATCGGTCAGGATCCTGCCGGTCTCGTCATCGCTGACAATTGCGTAACCCCGATCCAGTGTCGCCAGCGGACTAACGGAGTCCAGCGTACGTGCCGCGAGGCGCAACCTGACATTCAACCTGTCTACGGAGGACCTGCCGGATCCGCTGAGTCGTTGTTGCAGTGCAGACAGCCGCTGCATGGATTGTTGGACGCCAATCGCCGGCGATCGTTGCAACAAGCGGAAGCGAATGTTCTGCACGTTGCGGGCACGGGCTGCAAGGTCGTGGCGGATCGCGCCGATCAGGATTTGCTGCAGGTTGCGCAGCCAGTCGCTCTGCCGGGCGACAATCGCAGCGGGACTGCTTTGCGTCAGCCGCCGACTGAGCCAGTCGACGGTCTGGAATTTTTCCTCGAGATAACGCCGGCCAAGCTGCGCGATACGGGCGGCGATTGCACCCAGACTGCGCAACCACTCGGCCTGATCGGGCACGACCAGTTCCGCCGCACCGGACGGTGTCGGTGCCCTGACGTCGGCGACAAAGTCTGCAATGGTGAAGTCCACCTCGTGTCCGACCGCGCTCACGACGGGTATCGGGCACTCATGGATTGCGCGCGCGACAATCTCTTCATTGAAAGACCAGAGGTCTTCGAGTGAACCGCCGCCGCGGGTGATGATAAGCACATCACATTCGTTTCGATTAGCCGCCGTCGCAATCGCGTTGGCAATAAGCGTGGCAGCCGTATCACCCTGTACCAAAGTAGGATAGATAACCACCGGGATAGACGGGAAACGGCGTTTCAGCACCGTGAGGATGTCACGAATTGCGGCGCCGCTGGGAGATGTCACGACGCCGATTCTCTGAGGAAGCTCGGGCAGGTCCTGCTTTGCGTCCTCGTCGAACAATCCTTCGGCCGACAGTTTTTTCTTGAGGGCCTCGAAGCGCCGGCGTAGTTCTCCTTCGCCGGCTGGCTCGAGTTGTTCGACGATAAGCTGATAATCGCCGCGCGCTTCGTAGATACTGACGCGCCCAAATGCCAGAACCTGGTCCCCGTTCTTGAGTTTGATTGTGGGTCCGTGCTGCCGTTGCCGAAACCAGGCGCAACGAATCTGCGACGATTCGTCTTTCAAACTGAAATACAGGTGGCCCGATGCCGGTCGCGCCAGGTTCGATATCTCGCCCTCGACCCACAGTTTTGCGATGCCCTGTTCCAGCAAGGTTTTCACCTGCCGATTCAGCTCGGAGACGCTGATGGCGCTTTGCGCAGGACTCATAGAGAGCGGGTCATCCACGGCGACAGTATACGGATTAAGAAGTGCCGGATTGATAAAAAGGTACCGATAAAAAGGTGCCGGGCTCCTACGAAACCATCGTAGGAGCCCGCCCCAGCGGGCGATGGGACAGCAGTGATCCGACCCCTTTTACGCCTTTTACGACCCCTTTTACCGTTTACCGGAAAATCACCTACGCGTACAATTGATCGTTTAACCTCACGAAAAGACCAGCCGCCTATGCGCATTGCCAGGGAAGCTCTGACATTTGATGATGTACTGCTCCAGCCGGACTACTCTGATGTATTGCCGCGCGAAGTTGACCTGACGACCAGGCTCACCAGCGAAATCAAGCTGAATATTCCGCTGCTGGCAGCGGCCATGGACACCGTTACCGAGGCCAGGCTGGCTATCGCGCTGGCCCAGGAAGGCGGTATTGGCATTATTCACAAAAATATGACGCCTGAGGAACAGGCGCATGAGGTGTTGCTGGTCAAGAAATTCGAAAGCGGCATCGTTCGCGACCCGATTACCGTGTCTCCGGAGATGTTGATTCGTGAGGTAATCGAACTCACGAAAGCGATGAATATCTCCGGCGTACCGGTCGTTGAGGGCAAAAAACCCGTTGGCATAGTCACGCACCGTGACCTGCGATTTGAAACGCAGCTCGATGCCCCGGTGTCGACGGTCATGACGCCCCGGGAACGGCTGGTGACGGTTTGCGAAGGTGCGGCTGATGACGAAGTGCTGTCGCTGTTACACAAGCATCGTATCGAGAAGGTGCTCGTCGTCACCGAAGACTTCGAGTTGCGC
>JADFGH010000104.1 GCA_022567775.1 Pseudomonadota bacterium
GGAAACATATACGGTGTGTCTCGGTCGATCGGAATAAATTCAACTGCCATCTTGCTTCCCTTTCACTGGCTTTTCGCGGTAACGTTATTTTACCGGACTAACAATGGAAAGTCCGACAGGCTCCTAGGAATTGTGGAAAGGGCTCGTAGGAGCTCGCCCCAGCGAGCGATGGCTTTACGCGGGCACTCTCCTGATTACTGCGCCTAACTGGTGCAGTTTTTCCTCGATGCGCTCGTAACCCCGGTCGATGTGGTAGATGCGATCCACCAGCGTTTCACCGGTGGCCGCCAGACCTGCGAGCACGAGTCCGGCAGAGGCGCGCAGGTCGGTCGCCATGACCGGTGCCGCCGTAAGTTCGTCGACGCCGCGGCATACCGCCGTGTTTCCTTCAATTCGAATGTCAGCGCCCATGCGTTGCAATTCCAGAACGTGCTGAAAGCGATTTTCGAATATCGTTTCGGTGACTGTGCCGACACCTTCAGATATCGCGTTCAGGGCACAGAACTGCGCTTGCATATCGGTTGGGAATCCCGGGTACGGTGAGGTTCTGATGTCGACTGCCCTTGGCCGCCGGCCCTGCATGTCGAGTTCGATCCAGTCGCTGCCAATTTCGATCCCTGCGCCGGCTTCCTGAAGTTTGCTGGTCACCGCCTCAAAGCTGTCGGGCGCCACACCATTCAGGCGAACTTTGCCGCCGGTCATCGCGGCGGCAACCAGGTAAGTACCGGATTCGATTCGATCCGGCATCACTTTATAGTCTGCGCCGCCCAGTGCCTTGACGCCCTCGATCCTGATTACGCCGGAACCGGCGCCGCTGACTTTGGCGCCCATCTCGTTCAGAAAATTTGCGACATCCCCAACCTCCGGCTCACGCGCGGCATTTTCGAGAACGGTTTCACCCTCCGCCAGTGCCGCAGCCATCATGAGATTTTCGGTGCCGGTGACCGTGATGGTGTCGAACACGATATGGGCGCCGTGCAACCGATCCGCCCTGGCCCGGATATAACCATTCTCGACAGATACTTTGGCGCCCATGGCCTCGAGGCCCTGTAGATGCAGATTGACCGGTCTCGCGCCGATCGCGCAACCTCCGGGCAGCGACACGTCGGCTTCGCCGAAACGGGCAACCAGCGGTCCCAGCACGAGGATCGATGCACGCATCGTTTTGACAAGTTCATAGGGCGCGCAGCGCCGGGTCACCGCGTTGCCGTCGACCTCGATATCCAGTTTTTCATCGAAAGTTGCCTGCGCGCCCATGCTCTGCAGCAGGGTGATCATCGTAGCGACGTCTCTGAGCTGCGGCACATTCCTGATCGTGACCGGCTCGGTCGCAAGCAAAGCGCCAGCCAGGATTGGCAGTGCGGCATTCTTCGCGCCCGAAATCGAGACGGCGCCCTGCAGGCGCGTGCCACCTCTTATGAGTAACTTGTCTACCGCCTACTCCCCCGGGTCCGGCTCCAGTGCACGCCATTCGTCGGGTGTGTAGGCACGGATCGACATGGCATGAATCTCATTGCCCATGAGCGTGCCCAGACACTGGTACACAAGCTGGTGCCTGGCAATCGGCCGCTTGCCGGCAAACGATTCGGATACCACCAGGGCCGCGTAATGGGTGTTGTCGTCGCTAAACACTTTCACATCGGCACCCGGTAGCCCGTCGTCGATCAGGGCCTTGATTTCTGCCGGATCCATGTGCTGCCTGCCCTTTGCCCTCGAAAGGCGCGCAGTGTAGCAAGAAGCGGTGCCGATGATATCCATGGTCGCCTTCCATTGTGTATTATTGGCATCCCGAGTGGGATTGCCGGGCACAGCGCTGCCATTAACGAAGACGGCGACGAACCGGACCTGATAACCTGAAAACCTGACCTATGCTTGGCAATGCTTTCGAAGTAATTGTCGGCTTGCTTCTCCTAGTCTGGGGAGCGGACCGATTCGTCCATGGTGCGGCCGCGACGGCCCGCAACCTCGGCATTCCACCGTTGTTGATCGGCCTGACCATCGTCGCGGTTGCCACATCTGCTCCGGAAATACTTGTCTCCATCGTCGCCTCACTTCGCGGCGAACCCGATTTGGCGATCGGCAATGCGATTGGTTCCAATATCGCAAATATCGGAATGGTACTGGGTGTAGTGGCCATACTCCGGCCGATCGAGTTGAAGTCAGCGACGCTGTGGCGTGAAATGCCGGCGCTGCTCGCCGTAACCCTGCTGACCGTGGCGTTGTTCCTGGACTCGTTCCTGAGCAGAGTCGACGGACTGGTCCTGCTGACCGGCCTGATCATCGTTATGTTCTGGCTGACACGACTGGGATTTCGTTCGTCGTCCAGTGATCCGCTGCAAGCGGAATTCGATGCGGAGATTCCCAGGCACATGAGTATGCGAGTCGCCATATTCTGGCTGCTCGTCGGCATCGCCACCTTGCTGGTCGGCGCCCAATTGATGGTTGACGGCGCTATCGACATCGCGAAGGCACTCGGCGTGTCAGAGGTCGTCATAGGCGTTACATTGGTGGCGCTGGCTACCAGCCTTCCGGAGCTGGCTGTCTCGGCGGTCAGCGCTTTCAGGGGCGAGTACGGCCTTGCAATCGGCAATATCGTCGGTTCCAACATATTCAATCTTCTTGCAGTCATCGGCATCGCCGCAGTGATCCAGCCAGCCGTTCTGCCACCTTCAGTGCTTTCCCTGCATATTTTCGTGATGGTCGCGTTTACCCTGGTGCTGTTCGCCATGACCTATGAATACGATGGCAGGGGGCTTATCACGCGGCTTGAAGGCTTTGCACTGCTTGGCGCATATCTTGCGTACCAGGCCTATGTGGTGGTGCAAAACGTTTAGAATCAACGTTTGCGATCAGCCGGAGCCAGTGCTTTGACGGAGACCTCACCGAAAGATTTGCTTGCGCTTGCCGCGGAGGTCCTGGACATAGAGTCGCGCGCCGTCAATCAACTTAAATCCCGTCTTGACGATTCATTCACTGCGGCCTGCCAGTTGTGTCTCGATACTGATGGCAGGGTCGTTGTTACCGGCATGGGCAAGTCAGGGCACATCGGCGGCAAGATTGCGGCAACGCTCGCGAGCACCGGAACGCCGTCGTTTTTTATGCATCCAGCCGAAGCCAGTCATGGTGACCTCGGCATGATCACGGCCAGCGATACCCTGCTGGCCGTCTCCTACTCCGGAGAGACACAGGAGATCGTGACCATCCTGCCGCTGGTCAAACGCATGGGAGCAAAGCTGATTTCGATGACAGGCAAGCCCGGTTCCACGCTGGCCAATGCGGCCGACGTTCACCTCGATGTGAGCGTCAGCGAGGAAGCCTGCCCACTCAATCTTGCGCCAACAGCGAGCACGACCGCTACGCTGGCGATGGGCGACGCAATGGCGGTGGCACTCCTCAAAAGCCGCGGTTTCACAGCAGAGGATTTTGCGCTTTCGCATCCAAGCGGCAGTCTCGGAAAGCGCCTGCTCCTGCGAGTCGAGGATGTCATGCACGCGGGCGACAGGGTTCCGGTTGTTAGAGGTGAGGTCAACCTCAGCGACGGGTTGGTGGAGATGACACAAAAAGGACTCGGCATGACCGCGATCGTCGACAACGGCGGCCGCCTGCTCGGAATATTCACAGACGGTGACTTGCGGCGTGCGCTGGACGCAGGAAAAGACGTGCACAAGACAGACATGAATTCGGTAATGCACCGCGGTTGCATCACCGCCCGTCCGGACATGATGGCCGCAGAAGCCGTGCGTATTCTGGAGGAAAACAAGATCACGGCACTCCTCATCGTCGATGACAACGGTGTGCTGGTCGGCGCGCTGAATATCCATGACCTCTTCCGTGCGGGTGTGATGTGACCTCAAGACAAAAGATCCCTGGGAACCTCGGCCTGGTCGCGTTCGACGTTGACGGCGTCCTGACTGATGGCCGATTCTGGCTGTCGGACGACGGCGTGGAATCGAAAGCATTCAATACCCAGGATGGCTTTGGCATTCGCCAGCTTCTGCGTGCCGGGTTGGAAGTCGCAGTCATCAGCGGGCGCCAATCGAACGCAGTTGAAAAACGAATGTCAGAACTGGGGGTGACTCACGTGATCCTGGGCTGCGGCAACAAAGTAGCCGCGTTTCAGTCACTGATCAATAAACTCGGTATCGAGGCATCGAATACCGTGTATGTTGGCGACGACGTGCCCGATATTCCGCTGTTGCGGCGTGCCGGTTTGGCAATCGCCGTCGCGAATGCAGTTGCTGAGGTGAAGGCGGAATGCGCATTGACGACAACGGCTTCCGGCGGGCATGGCGCCGTGCGCGAAATCTGTGACCTGATACTGGAATCACGGAACCTGAATTGAGGGCTACCTTTAATGAATCCGCAAAACATCACCACATTTGCCGTGTTGCTGTTCGTTGCGTTCGGCACCTGGTACCTGGCCCGTTCGCTGCAACCTGCCGAAATTACGGAAACCGTATCGGATGGCACTAGCGACGGCTTCTATCTAAAGTCTGCACGAATTCTCGGCACTGATGCTGAGGGCCAGTTGTTATATGAAATCGAAGCCGATTTTGTTGAACAGCAAGAAAATAATGAAATTGCGATGCAGCATGTGCGGATCAGGTATTCGGCGAGCTCAAAGGTGCCCTGGACGATCAATGCAGACGAGGCAACGATCAGCGAAGATCAGAGTCTGCTGCGGCTCAGCGGTCATGTGATCGCAGTCAGTAATGAAGGATTTGGGGGACAGGTCACAGAGATTCGGACGCCACAACTGGATATTGAACCTGCGATGTATAAAGCCGAGACCGACAGCCGGGTGCAAATTCGAATTGGCTCGCGCAGCCTGACAGCAACCGGCATGCTAGCATTGCTGCAAGACAACCGGCTGCAACTGAAATCCAATGTCAGCGGCAAATTTTTGCCCTAGCAGGCTGTTGAGATAATCGTCAGGGCCCGGAATTTTTCTGATATGCGAATCGTCCGATCGATAATTCACTTGAATCACTGCGGCATCACGCTGGCAGCGTTGTTGCTATGCGGTTCATCGTACGGTCAGATCGATGAACTGGTGTTGCCTATCTCCCTCGATGCGGACTCCACGGACTACGATGGCAAAAGTTCGATGCTGATGTTTCGTGGCCTGCGATTGACACAGGGAAGCATCGGTATCGAGGCTGACGAGGGCCGCGCAAGCAAACTCGATTTCGAAGACAGTGTCTGGCACTTTGCGGGCAACGTCGTCATCGATACTGAAAATGCTCATATCGAGAGCGATACGGCGGATCTCAAATTTACCGGCCACGTACTCCGCCTGGCAACCATTACAGGATCGCCCGCAACGTTTGAAATGAAACGGCCGAACAGCAACAAGGTTACTTACGCAGAAGCCGGCCGACTCGAATATGACTTCGATGCCGGCGTGGTGGAATTCTCGGAACAGGCAACGATTACCGAGGGGGGCAATCAGATTTCCAGCAATTACCTCGTCTACAACATCAAAGAACAGCGCATCAATGCGCGGGCCGGTGGCGAGGGGGATCCAAGGGTAAGAATTACCTACACGCCGGGCACAACGGATGATGCAACTGCAGGAGATGCCCCGCCGGCAGATGAAGAGATCCAGGACGAGCAGGGGACCGGCGATAAGCTCGCGGACGAAAATGACACCGATTTGCCGGAAACAACCGGAGACATTCCCCGGTGAGTATTCTGAGCGTCCGGGATATTGCCAAGCGCTACAAGTTTCGCGAAGTTGTCAAAGGTATCTCACTGGAAGTAAACAGTGGCGAAGTTGTTGGCCTGCTGGGCCCTAACGGTGCCGGCAAGACAACAGCTTTCTATATGATCGTCGGGCTGATTGCATCGGACCGCGGACAGATTCTGCTCGATGGACAGGACCTCACTGCCCTGCCGATGCACCGCAGGGCCGCACTCGGCCTTGGCTACCTGCCGCAGGAGGCGTCGATTTTTCGCAAGCTGACGGTTGAGCAAAACATACTCGCCATCCTGGAAAATCGTCCGGAACTGGACCGCGCGGGACGCGAACAGGAACTCGATCAACTGCTTGACGAGTTGCATGTCGGCCAGGTTCGAACGAGCCTTGGTATCAGCCTGTCGGGTGGTGAAAGGCGGCGCGTGGAAATCGCCAGGGCGCTGGCGGCCAACCCGCGCTTCGTCCTTCTCGATGAACCATTCGCCGGCGTAGACCCGATCTCCGTCCTCGATATTCAAAGAATAATCAGACACTTATGCGATCGCGAGATCGGTGTTCTGATTACTGACCATAATGTGCGGGAAACGCTCGGAATTTGCTCGAGAGCCTATATACTGAACGACGGTAGCCTTATCGCTTCCGGGTCTCCCGAGGAAATTTTAGAAAATCAGCACGTTCGGGAAGTGTATCTCGGACAGGAGTTCAAACTCTGAGTCAGAATTGCGCAACGATGGTTAAAAACAGGCAATTCACCGGGTTACGCAGCGTGCCGGCAGCAGAAAGCGCAACCAGGATTCAGGACACGTTCTACCCATGCTGAAGCCTTCACTGCAACTGAAACTCGGCCAGACGCTGACGATGACGCCGCAATTGCAGCAGGCCATTCGCCTGTTGCAGCTGCCGCTGCTCGATCTCAGCGCGGAGATTCAGGAGGCACTTGAAGAGAACATTATGCTGGAGATGGAAGATCTTCCCGATGTTCCGAAAACCAGCGGCGAATCGACGGCCGAAATCGAAACCATCAAGGCCCAGGACAGCTGGCAATCAGCTGCGATGGAGCGCATTCGCGACGGCGGCTGGAATGGTGAAGGCCGCCCCGTTAGTGAATACGCCGACCTGAGCGGACAGACGCTGCGCGAACACCTGTTATGGCAACTCGAACTCGAAGACTTCAGCCCGCGTGAGGCGCTGATCGGCGAGGCGCTGGTAGACGCGATCAATGACGATGGCTACCTGACGATCGAACCTGAAGACGTCAAGGATTTCCTCGATGACCAGGCCGGCGTGACGCTCCAGGAAATCGAGGATACGCTGGCCAAGGTCCAATGCCTCGATCCGGTGGGTATCGGCGCGCGATCGCTTGCCGAGTGCCTGGTATTGCAGCTCAGGCAACTGGAAATGTCGACGCCGGGACTCGAACTCGCCATCAGGCTGGCGCACGATCACCTCGAACTTATTGCCAGCAAGGAATACGGGGAGCTTCGACGCAGCCTCCGGACCTCGGAGGTCGATCTTGAGGTCGCACTGGCGCTGGTCAGGAGCTGCAATCCAAAGCCCGGACTTGCCGTCAGCCCGGCAGCACCCGAATACGTCATACCCGATGTTTTTGTGCGCAAGATTGACAAACGATGGCAGGTTGAAATCAGTGCATCCGGCATCCCGCGACTATCAGTCAATCAGCAATACGCCAAACTCCTGCGCGGCAATGGCAACCATGCCGTTTTGCGATCGCAATTGCAGGAAGCGCGCTGGCTGGTGCGCAGTCTCGAGATTCGCAATGAAACGCTGCTCAAAGTGGCGACCTGCATAGTGTCGCGTCAAAAAGAGTTCCTGGAGCATGGCGACGAGGCGATGAAGCCGCTAGTATTAA
>JADFGH010000105.1 GCA_022567775.1 Pseudomonadota bacterium
CGGGCAGTGACGGAAGACTCGCTCAAGAAGGTTGCGGCGGGCGCTGCGGCGGAGGGTGCGCCGATGCATATTCATATTGCGGAACAGCAGTGGGAGGTGGATCAGTGCAAGGAAGTTCATGGCATGCGACCCGTCGAATGGTTGCTCGATCAATGTGACGTCAATGAGCAATGGTGCCTTGTACACGCGACGCATATTGACGACGAGGAAATTGCGGCTATTGCCGATTGCGGCGCGGTGGTCTGCCTTTGCCCGAGTACGGAGGCAAATCTCGGTGACGGGTTGTTCCCATTGCAGCGCTTTCTGCAGTGTCAGGGGCGCATTGCGATCGGCTCGGACAGTCATGTATCAATCAATCCCTTCGAGGAACTTCGCTGGCTTGAATACGGCCAGCGCCTGCTTACGCAGAAGAGAAACATCGCGGCAATTCACCGCAGCCAGACCGGCCGCAGCCTGTTCGAACTTGCCGCCGAGGGTGGGGCATTGGCGACCGGGCAGGCCGGCGGCCGGATCCGGACCGGGGACAACGCCGATCTGGTCGTCCTCGATGACGACAGCCCGATGCTGGTCGGGCACTCGACACGTTCCTTGCTGGACGCGCTGGTGTTCTCCGGATTCACCTTGCCTATCGATCGCGTCATGGTTCGCGGCGAGTGGCTGGTTATCGATGGGCGACACAAGGATGTCGTTGAGGCGCGCGCAGGTTATTCAGCAGTAGCGCGCAATTTATATCGTGATGAGATGGCGTCATGAGTGAACCAGCCAAGCCACGTTACCGGCAGCTAAAGGAACTCATTATCGGGCAGATATCTGCCGGCGAGCTGCGGCCGCGCGACCGGGTGCCCTCGGAAAACGAACTGGTCGATGCGACTGGCGTCTCGCGAATGACTGCCAATCGCGCACTGCGTGAACTTAATGATGAAGGTTATGTTGAACGCGTTGCCGGTGTTGGTACGTTTGTTTCAGACTTCAAAGCCGTGTCGCATGTGCTGGAGGTTCGAAACATCGCTGATGAAATCGAACGGCGCGGTCACAACCATACAGCGATTGTACTGGTGCAGGAAAAATCCGCCGCGGCCCCCGGCACAGCGCGGGCATTGCGCGTTGACGAAGGGACCGAGGTGTTTCACCTGGTTCTGATACATCACGAAAATGCGCTTCCGATCCAGGTCGAACACCGTTGCGTATTGATGGAGTTTGCACCGGATTGCCTGCAGCAGGACTTCACCGCAGTTACGCCGAGCGCTTACTTGAGCGCGATTTCACCGTTGCAGGAAGCAGAGCACGTGGTGCGCGCCGTGATGCCGGACGCTGAGATAAGGAACAGTCTTGAAATGGGCGACCATGAACCGTGTCTCGTCGTTTCACGGCGTACCTGGGCGCATGGCCGGCCGGTCAGTTTCGCGCGTCTCTACCACCCGGGCAGCCGTTACGAGCTGTCCGGACACTATGTACCACCGGGCACCGAGGCCTTCAGCCGTGCCGGAGAATATAACGATGAATAACAAGGGTTCACGCACGATCAAGGCGCCGACTGGCACCAGGCTGCAGGCAAAAAGCTGGCAGACCGAGGCGCCACTGCGCATGCTCATGAATAATCTCGATCCGGAAGTGGCCGAGCGGCCGGAAGACCTCGTCGTATATGGCGGCATTGGCAAGGCGGCCAGGAACTGGGAATGTTTCGATGCCATTGTTGCAAAACTTATCGAGCTGGAGAGCAACGAGACCTTGCTGGTCCAGTCCGGCAAGCCGGTCGGCGTCTTCAAGACACACGAAGATGCGCCCCGCGTTTTGATTGCCAACTCGAATCTCGTACCGGCATGGGCGAACTGGGAGCATTTTCGCGAGCTCGACAGGAAAGGCCTGATGATGTACGGGCAGATGACAGCGGGCTCGTGGATCTACATCGGCAGCCAGGGCATTGTCCAGGGCACTTATGAGACCTTTGTCGAAATGGGCCGCCAGCATTACGGTGGTGACCTGTCCGGCAAATGGATTCTGACCGCCGGACTCGGCGGCATGGGTGGTGCACAACCGCTTGCCGCTACGATGGCCGGCGCATCGATGCTTGCCATTGAATGCCAGTCCGATCGCATCGACAAACGCCTTGAAACGGGTTACCTGGATTGCCGTGCCGAGACGCTGGATGAGGCGCTGGCGCTGATCGACAAATCAGTTGCGGAGAACAACGCAGTTTCAGTTGGGCTGCTCGGTAATGTTGCAGAAATTCTTCCCGAGCTGGTGCAGCGTGGTGTTAAACCGGATGCATTGACGGACCAGACATCCGCGCACGATCCTGCCAACGGTTACCTGCCAATCGGCTGGAGCGTCGAAGAGTGGCTGGGCAAACGCTCCAGCGATCCCGATGCGGTCGCGGCTGCCGCGGTAAAGTCGATGTCCGTGCATGTCAAGGCGATGCTCGAGTTTCACAAGGCCGGCGTACCGACCTTCGATTACGGCAACAACATTCGCCAGGTTGCGTTCGATGACGGTGTGCAAAACGCATTTGATTTTCCTGGATTTGTGCCGGCCTACGTGCGGCCATTGTTCTGTCGCGGGGTAGGGCCATTTCGCTGGGTCGCGCTGTCCGGCGATCCGCAAGACATTTACAAGACCGACCAGAAAGTCAAAGAGCTGATTCCCGATGACCCGCACCTGCACAAGTGGCTGGATGCCGCCCGCGAGCGGATTAAATTCCAGGGATTGCCGGCAAGAATTTGCTGGGTAGGCCTGGGGCAGCGTGACCGGCTCGGCCTGGCCTTCAACGAGATGGTCAGGAGCGGCGAACTCAAAGCACCGGTGGTCATCGGCAGGGATCACCTCGACAGCGGTTCCGTTGCCAGCCCGAACCGGGAGACCGAAGCCATGCGCGATGGATCCGATGCCGTGTCCGATTGGCCGCTGCTGAATGCGTTGCTGAGTACGGCCAGCGGCGCGACCTGGGTATCGCTGCACCATGGCGGCGGCGTGGGCATGGGCTACTCGCAGCACGCAGGCCTGGTCATCGTTTGCGATGGCAGCAAGGAGGCCGCTGCACGTATCAGCCGCGTTCTGTGGAACGATCCGGCGAGCGGCGTCATGCGGCACGCCGATGCCGGTTACGAGGATGCTATCCGTTGTGCCGCGGAAAACGGTCTTGATCTGCCAATGATCAACGTGTCGAAGGGGTAATGATATGAATCTCCTGGTCGATGGGGCAGAAGTATCCCTTGCAGTACTTCGCAAAGCCTGGGAAGCACCCTGCGAGGTGAAGCTCGGTGACAAGGCGCGCGTCCGGGTTGCCGCCGCGCAGGCAACAGTCGATGCCGTGATCGCTCATGGCGATCAGGTTTACGGCGTTAATACCGGCTTCGGACAACTTGCGCAGGTGCGTATCAGCGAGGATGAACTGGCGCACCTGCAGGGAAACCTGATCCGCTCGCATGCGGTCGGTGTTGGCGAGGTGCTGCCGGACGACATTGTTCGCCTGCTCATGACGATGAAAGTGATTGCGCTGGCACAGGGTTACTCAGGCGTGAGGCCGCAACTCATCGATGCGATTTGTGACCTGATCAATAACGGCATCTATCCGTGTATCCCGTCGAAAGGTTCGGTTGGCGCCTCCGGCGACCTCGCGCCGCTTGCGCATATGTCCTGTGTCATTCTCGGCATTGGCGATGCACGCGTCGATGGCAAGACCATCCCGGCCGGCAAAGCCCTGGCCAAGGCGGGATTGCAGCCACTCGTACTTGCACCGAAGGAAGGGCTTGCACTGCTCAACGGCACCCAGGTGTCCACGGCGCTCGCACTTGCCGCGGCGTTTCGCACCGAACATGTGCTGGCGGCGGCGGTCACCGCGGGTGCGCTGTCAGCGGACGCGATCAAAGGCAGCGACACGCCCTTTGACGAGCGTATTCATGAGCTGCGCGGTCACGCGGGCCAGATCGCAGTCGCCGCATTACTCAGGCAACTGATGGATGGCAGCGATATTCGCGCCTCGCATGTCGATTGCGAAAGAGTCCAGGATCCCTATTCAATACGATGCCAGCCGCAGGTCGTCGGCGCCTGCCTGGATGTACTGACGCATGTGTGCGCCGTGTTGCAGACAGAGGCAAACGCGGTCACGGACAATCCGCTGGTATTCGCCGAGTCCGGATCGATCCTGTCTGGCGGCAATTTTCATGCGGAACCGGTTGCCCTGGCAGCCGATTACCTCGCACTGGCGATTGCGGAGATCGGCGCGTTATCCGAACGGCGCATCGCACTGTTAATTGACTCGCACATGAGCGGCTTGCCCGCATTCCTGGTTAAGGACAGCGGCCTTAATTCCGGTTTCATGATGGCCCAGGTCACCGCGGCCGCGCTCGCCTCCGAGAACAAGGCGCTGGCGCATCCGGCGAGCGTCGACAGTATCCCGACCTCTGCCAACCAGGAAGATCACGTCAGCATGGCGACCTTCGCGGCGCGGCGGCTTGCCGAGATGCTCGACAATGTCGCCAACATTGTGGCGATCGAACTGCTGGCAGCAGCGCAGGGCATCGAGTTCCATCATCCGCAGCAAAGCTCTGCGGCGCTCGAGAATGTCATCGGGCAGATTCGTGCCGTGTCGCCGGCTTATGAAAGTGACAGATCGCTGGCGCCGGATATACGGGAAGTTGCTGAATTAGTGAATGGCGGCTTCTTCGATGGGCCCGGCAGATCGATCTTGCCGAGTTACTCTGCATGACCGATGTTTTTGATTTCCGCGAAGGAAGTTCACCGTTGCTCGTCAGTATTCCGCACGACGGCCGCACGCTTCTGCCAGGACAGGCAGAGTGCATGACTGATGCGGGTCGGGCATTGCCGGATACGGACTGGCACGTTCGCGAGCTGTATTCGTTCGTTGAAGATCTGGGAGCGAGTGTCATCGCGGCTAACTACTCCCGCTATGTGATCGATCTAAACCGCCCGCCGTCCGATGCATCACTTTACGAAAATCAGCTTGCAACCGGCCTGTGTCCACGCCAGACCTTTGCCGGGCAAGACATCTATCTGGACGGTGAATCCGTCAGTTCCAGGGAGCAGGAGACACGCGTCCAGGCATACTGGCAGCCGTATCACGACAGGATATTCGAGACGCTAAATCAACTAAAAGACCAATTCGGGTATGCCCTGCTTTGGGATGCACATTCGATCGCCGGCGAAGTCCCGCTGTTATTCGACGGTGTATTGCCGGATCTGAACATTGGAACGAATGGGGGCGCTAGTTGTGCCACGGAGATCACGGCCGCAGTCGCCGCAGCAGCACAGGCATCGCCATATTCGTCCGTCACCAACGGGCGATTTCGCGGTGGCCACATCACGCGCAGCTATGGCGCGCCCGAAGATGGTGTCCACGCCATGCAGCTGGAGCTGACGCAACAGAACTACATGGACCAAAAAAATCTGAGTTATGATGCCGAGCGTGCAGTCGGACTTGTCGACACAATAAAAAGCATGCTGCACGCATTCGAGACATCAGCGACACGCGGCACCTGATGCGAGGGGGCGTTGGATGACATCAAGGCGCGGTATACACCGGCTTTATGCCGAGGATCCGACGATGGCAGACCGTCAGCTATGGGGTCGCAAGGTCGATCCTGTGTCGCGCCGCGGATTCCTGCGTGGCAGCGGACTCGCCGCAATGTCGGCCGCCGTTGGCGCAAGCATCCCGTTCGCGAAGTTTATGCCGGGTGGCCTGATTCCTGCGGCGCTGGCACAAAGCGACGAGCCATTTGCGTTGCCGGGCAAGTCCGGGCTCACCGTATTGAATGACCGGCCGGTCAACGCCGAAACACCGGCTCACCTGCTCGACGACAGGGTTACGCCGGCTGCCCGCCTTTTTGTGCGCAACAACGGCATACCGCCGGCGCAGCCGGCGCAGCCGGATCGGTGGACGTTCGAACTCACCGGCGAGTCCTGCGTAGAAGCAAAGTCGCTGACACTCGCCGAGCTCAAAGCGAATTTCGAACATCACACATTGCAGTTGCAGATCGAATGTGGCGGCAATGGTCGCTCGGAGTTTTATCCGCCCACGCCTGGCACTCAATGGACGACCGGTGCGATCGGCTGCCCCGAATGGACAGGTGTGCGGCTGAGGGACGTGCTCGAGTATTGCGGTATCAAAGACGACGCCGTCTATGTCGCTTATGAAGGGGCCGACCTGCACTTGTCGGGCGACACCGCTAAACGGCCGATATCGCGCGGCGTGCCGCTGCACAAAGCGCTCGAAGATGAGTCGATGATCGTCTGGGCGATGAATGGCGAACCGCTGCCATTGTTGCACGGGTATCCGTTGCGAATGTTGTGTGCGGGCTGGCCGGCATCGGTCAGCGGCAAATGGCTGACAAGAATCATGATCCGCGATCGCGTGCACGATGGCGAGAAGATGCTCGGGCAGTCCTACCGGGTACCTTGTAAACCGGTTGCTCCCGGGACATCCGTCGCGGATGAGGACATGTGCATTATCGAATCGATGCCGGTCAAATCGCTGATTACCTATCCGAAGTCAGGCGTATCGCATGCAGCCGGCGCACCGCTCGACATTCGCGGTCATGCCTGGGCGGGTGACCAGAGCGTTGCAGAAATTTTTACATCGATCGACTTTGGCGCGACCTGGCAGGTGGCGAAAATCGAAAAAGCGGCGAACCGGCTCGCATGGCAGCACTGGTCGGCATCCGTTGATTTTCCGGAGCCCGGTTACTACGAAGTCTGGGCGCGGGCAGTGGACAGCAACGGCAATTCGCAGCCGGTCATATTGCCGGGATGGAACCCGCGTGGCTATCTGAACAACGCCTGCCACCGCATCGCGGTGGGGGTCACGGCCTGATCATGAAAAGGAAGCTTCTGTTAACAGCACTCTTACTCTTGCCGGGCGCGGCGCTGCAGGCGGCTGAGATCGACGAGGCGACCGGGCTGATCAGGAACCCGGGATGGGAGCTGGTGCGCATTCACTGCGGTGGCTGTCACTCCCATGCCACGGTCACGGGACAGCGGGCGGACCGCCAGACATGGCTGGGCATGATTCGCTGGATGCAGGCCACGCAGAACCTGTGGCAATTCGATGCGGCGACCGAGGCCCGGATCCTCGACTACCTCGCAGAAAACTACCCGCCACAGCCAAATCAACGCCGCGCGGCGATTCCGCCGGCTCTGCTTCCGCAACCCGATGCCCGAAGATTGTAGAAATGTCTCGTAGGAGCTCGCCCCCAATCCGCCCTCATTGTGGAATGTATGCGCAATGACGGGGGCGGATTGATCTTTAGCACGGTTGCCGAAACACAAGAAACGCCCACGGCCGGGCTCCTATGGCAGGTTAGCGCGGCATCTTACCGTAGGAGCCCTTCCTAAGCGGGCGAAGAAATAAGACGAGTGAGATAAGACCGGCACTGGCTCCATTCAGCTCCCCTTCAGCTACCTGTCCGTATACTGCGACAGGTATAAGGTGGCCAT
>JADFGH010000106.1 GCA_022567775.1 Pseudomonadota bacterium
CGCCCAGGAGGGTCTCGTGAGGCTGCTCGACGAGGATTACCCGGCCAGAAGCAAATCGACCGGTTCGAAACGCCAAAGCTGAATCTTTGGATAGGCGCCGATTCGCGGCTAAAGCCGCTCCCACCGTTCTAAAAAGAGTTGTGGGAGCGGCTTTAGCCGCGAACAATTTCTTTCAGGTGCGCGAGGAAACGATGGCCGTTCTCTACGTAATGCTTCGCTGCCCATGTGTTGTGTTGAATCTCGGCATCACTTAGCTCACGAATCACTTTTGCAGGGCTGCCCATAATCAGCACACCGTCCGCAAACTCCTTGCCCTCGGTGATCAGCGAATTGGCGCCAACAATACTGTTGTTCCCCACTATCGCGTGATTGAGGATGATGCTGCCAATGCCGATCAGGGAATTGTCGCCAATGGTGCAGCCATGCAGCATCACCTTGTGGCCTGCTGTTACAAAATCACCAATGTGAAGGGGAATGCCGGGATCTGCATGCAGCACGGCGGCGTCCTGGATGTTGCTATTTGCGCCGACGACAATCCATTCGTTGTCACCGCGGAGTACGGCATTAAACCAGACGCTAGCATTGGCTTTGAGCCTGACAGTGCCAACGATCGTTGCATTGTCGGCGATGAAATGACCATCACCTTGCAGCGCCGGAACACGGTCCTCCAGGCTGTAGATCACCCTGCCTTCGCCTGATTTGCGACCGCGGCGGTGGCGGCAGCAATCACCTCCGGGTCACCGAGGAATTCGCGTGACACTGGCGCCAGATCGTCATCCAGTTCATAAGCAAGCGGAATGCCGGTCGGAATATTGAATTTCGTGATTTCGTCCTCGGATACATCGTCCAGCATTTTGACGAGTGCACGCAGGCTGTTGCCGTGTGCGGCGATTAGCACGTTCTTGCCATCCTTGAGATCCGCGGCAATCAGTTCTTCCCAGCAGGGCAGCACGCGTTCCAGCGTCGTTGCCAGTGACTCCGTCGCGGGCAAGCCGGAAATACCGGCGTAGCGCTGGTCATGCGCCGGATGGCGTTCGTCGTCCGCGCTAACCTCGGGTGGCGCCGTCGCGTAGCTTCGCCGCCAGATGTGGACCTGCTCTTCACCGTATTTTGCGGAGGTTTCCGCCTTGTTGAGCCCCTGCAACGCGCCGTAATGGCGCTCGTTGAGCCGCCAGTCCCGTACGACCGGAATCCACATCCTGTCCATCTCATCCAGCATGATCCACAGCGTACGAATGGCGCGCTTCAGGACCGAGGTATAGGCGATGTCAAAATCGTAGTCGAGTCCGGCCAGCAGTTTGCCGGCATCCGAAGCCTCCTGAATGCCTTTTTCCGTCAGGTCGACATCGGTCCAGCCCGTGAACAGGTTCTTGAGATTCCAGTCGCTCTGCCCGTGACGGACAAGCATTAATTTTCCTGCCATGAATGCTCCAATTTTACCGTAGGCGGCGTTTTGTACATGGATGTGCGAGCAGCGACCCCGCCGCGAATCCATAGCTACTCGGCGTCAGAAAGTTTTCGCAGTTCCTGCGCCGCCACTGACAGCGTTGCAAAATCAATGTCGTTTCTCAGGCGCATTTCCGCCAGTATCGCGTCGAATTTCCTGATTGCGACAAAATTCCGCTCCATCCAGCGTTCGAATCTTTCCTCCGGTGTGCCCCGGCAGCGCGCACTGAAGACATCGCCCACGATGTCCCGCCGTATGCGGTAGAACTCGTCGCGGAGGTTGCTGCGGGCGATCGCCTGCCAGCGGCCTTCGACCTCCAGGCTTTCGACGCCGCGGTTCATCCAGATTATTCCCAGCCGATCGCTGAGTTTTGCATACATTTTCGCGGTCTCGACATGATCTTTCTTGTGAAGATTCGCGAGATCCACAATATCGAGCCCGCCGCGCGTCAGCAGGAGCGCCGCCATTTTCTTTGCCAGTTTTTCAGGCACACCTTGGCGAACGTAATCCTCGGCCGCAGTCTTTTGCCGCTCTTTGCCGGCGCCGGAAGCGATGCGAGCCGCACGCGAATAAATCGACGCCATGCCTTGCTTGAGATAATCGACCGCGTCGACTATATCAAGATCATCGCCATAGCGATCGATGAGCCAGTGGCTGGCATGCCGCAGAATGCGGCTGACATCGAACATCATATTCTGCTGGATGGTCGCCGGAATCTTATTGTCCAGCGCCTCGATCGAGTGCCAGATTTCGCGCGCCTGACAAACCTCACGGGCAACGACATAGGCCCGCGCAATGGTCACCGTGTTGGCGCCCGTGTCCACCTGAACACGCTTGAGGAACGCCGGCCCCATTCGATTGACGATGTTATTGGCGATCAGCGTGGCCAGGATCTGCCGGCTGAGGCGATGACCGGGAATGAGATCCAGGAATCGGCGGCGCAGTACGGGCGGAAAATAGCGTCGCGGATCGGTCGTCAGAAAATCATCGAGGGCCTGGTCCGAGCGATTCAGCCCATTGTACAAGTCGATCTTGGCGTAACTCAGGATGACGGCCAGTTCCGGACGCGTCAGACCCTGTTTCCTTTGCCGACGCTCGTCGATTTCAACCTCGTCGGGCAGAAATTCCAGACCGCGATTCAGGAGCCCGGTTTTTTCCAGGTTGATGATCAGGCGTGCCGTCTCGTCAAGGCGCTCGCGCGCCCTTGCTTCCATCATGCTGATCGACTGTGTTTGCAGGTAATTGTTACGCAACACGAACCTTGCGACATCGTCGGTCATTTCTGCAAGTAGTCTGTTGCGTTGGGCGCGGGTTAATCGGCCGGCTTGTTCCGCGGCACCGAGAAGAATCTTGATGTTGACTTCACGGTCGGAGGTGTCGACGCCGGCCGAGTTATCGATGAAGTCCGTATTCACGCGCCCACCGTTAAGGCTGTACTCGACTCGTGCACGTTGCGTCAGGCCCAGGTTGCCTCCCTCGCCGATAACTTTACAACGCAACTGGTTTGCATTGACGCGGACGTTGTCATTGCCGCGGTCGCCGACATCCGTATGATTTTCGGTACTCGCCTTGACGTAGGTTCCGATTCCGCCGTTCCACAGCAGATCCACATCCATCGTCAAAATCGATTGAATCAGTTGCAGCGGCTGCATCGACCTCTCAGCGGTGCCGAGCATTGCCCTTGCTTCCGGGCTCAGTTTGATCTGCTTTGCCTGGCGCGAGAATACACCGCCGCCCTTTGAAATGAGTTTCTCACTGTAGTCCATCCAGCTGGATCGCTCCATGCGGAACAAGCGCTGCCGCTCGCGGAAACTCGCAGCCATGTCCGGGTCAGGATCCAGGAATATATGCAGGTGATTGAATGCGGCGACCAACCTGATCTTGCGGGACAGCAACATGCCGTTGCCGAAAACATCACCACTCATGTCGCCGATACCGGCGACCGTGAATGGAACCGACTGGATATTCCGCCCGAAATGGCGAAAGTGACGCTTGACCGCTTCCCAGGCGCCCCTGGCAGTGATGCCCATTTTCTTGTGGTCGTATCCTGCAGATCCGCCGGACGCGAATGCATCCCCCAGCCAGAAACCGTAGTCGGCCGACAAGCCATTCGCGATGTCTGAGAAGGTTGCCGTCCCTTTGTCTGCCGCAACCACGAGATAGGGATCGTCGCCGTCGCGGCACACGACGTTTCGCGGCGATATCACCTTTTCGCCGTCAATATTGTCAGTCAGGTCGAGCAGGCCGCAGATAAAAATTTTGTAGCAGGCGATACCTTCGTTCATTATCGCTTCACGATCACCGTCCGGCAGACGCTTCGGTACGAATCCGCCTTTGGCGCCAGTTGGGACAATGACCGTGTTCTTCACTACCTGCGCTTTCATCAAGCCAAGCACTTCGGTGCGGAAGTCTTCGCGCCGGTCCGACCAGCGAATTCCGCCGCGTGCAATATCGCCGCCGCGCAGGTGTACACCTTCAACGCGCGGCGAATAAACAAATATTTCAAATTTCGGCTTCGGCAGCGGTACCTCGGGTAGCTGGCGAGGATCGAGTTTTATCGAGATGTAGGACTTCGGCTTACCATCCTCATCCTCTTGAAAGTAATTACTGCGAAGGGTCGAGCTTATCGCGCCCGAAAATGCGGTGAGTATCCTGTCTTCGTCGAGGCTTTTGGCGCGTGCGATCGCGCGAGCGATTGACGCCTTACAGGAATCGAGTTCGCGGCTGCGAAATTGCTTCGTCAGTTTCGGGTCAAATTGCAATTCGAACTGCCTGACGAACTTACACGCCAGACTACTGTGTGCGACCAGCACTTCTTCCATCAACTTCTGGCTGAACGGGATACCGAGTTGAAGTATGTACTTTGCGTAGCAGCGGATCAGCGACGTCTGACGGGCATCCAGTCCCGCTTTCAGGATCAGTTCATTGAAATTGTCACTCTCCGACTCACCGCACAGTGCCTGGCGGAAGCCTTCCTGAAAACGTTCGGCCGCCGGTTCGATGTCGAGGTCCCTGGCATTTTCGAACTGAAGCTGGAATTCCTGGATCCAGAACAGGTCTCCATTTCGCAGTTGAACCTTGTAGGGGCGCTCGCTGTAAACGTCTGTGCCCAGATCTTCGAGAATCGGCAGCACCCCGGAAAGTGGCAGCGGCTCATCTTTGCGAAAAGTACGAAAGGACAGGCAGCCGTCCGGCGTACCCTCTGGCCGATGCAGCAACAGGAAGTTCTCATGTTCGCCCTTCCGTAACCCGTCGATACGTTTGACGTCGAGACAGGCAACTCTCGGTGGGGTATCGCCTTCGAAGGCCGGTGAAAAACTTTCGCGGTACTCGCGAAACAACGTAAAGCCCTCGTCCTGTCCGAATCTGTCGACGAGCTGATCGCGCAGCTTATCCTGCCAGGACACCACGGTCTCAGCGATCCGTTTTTCGATTTTGTTGACGCTGATTTTTGGTTGCTCGCCGCTGCTGATCCGCACGATCGTATGCATGCGTGCCAGCGGAGATTCCACGATCTGCACACTCGTATCCACCGATATGCCCTGGCATTCCTCCAACAGGATATCCTCGATCCGATGACGGACCACCGTCGTGTATTTTTCCCGGGGAACGTAGATGATGCAGGAGAAAAAACGTCGGAATGGATCGCGCCGCAGAAAAAACTTGACGCGACTTCGATCCTGCAGATTGAGAACGCCGCCGGTGGTGCGCACAAGGTCCTTTACCGATCCCTGGAATAACTCGTCGCGGGGAAAAGAATCCAGGATGTGGGTCAGCGCCTTGCCGCGATGCCCTGCCGGATCGAGCTCCATTTGTTCGAGAACGCGCTGCACCTTGAGCCGAAGCAGTGGGATATTCCGCGGCCTTTCGCTGTAAGCGACAGAGGTGAATAATCCGATGAAGCGCTTTTCGCCAGCGGGATTGCCCTGGCTGTCATAAACTTTTACGCCGATGTAATCGAGGTAGCTGTGACGATGAACGGTGGAGCGCGAATTCGCCTTGGTGATGATCAGCGGATCCTTGGAGCGTGTATGGCGCAGCATCGCGCTGGTGAGTTGCACCGCATGGCTGCCGCGCTCGTCGCTCGATAAAAGACCGAGGCCGCTGCCTTTCACAGCTATTAGGTACAGTTTCTCGCCACGCTTTTTGAGCTCGTATTCACGGTATCCGAGTAGCGTGAAATGATCGTCCGCGAGCCACTGCAACAAGGCGTCACTCTCCATGCGCAGCGCCGCGTCAGCCGGCCCCCGGTTCAGGCTCGACGCTGCCTCGAGAAGCTTGTCGCGCATCTTGCGCCAGTCTCGCACAGCCACGCGTACGTCGGCCAGGACTTTGCTGATTTCGTGCAGCAACAAGTCGATGTCATGCTGGTCGGCTTCGCGGTCAACCACGAAACGAACAAATGACTCGTCGCGGCCACTCTCGCTGCCGGGTTTCTCGATGCTGATCAGGCGGCCACGTGCATCCCGCCGCACGCTGAAGATCGGATGCACCGTCATGTGGATGGCAAGGCCATGACGATTGATCGCCGCCGATACCGAGTCGACGAGAAATGGCATGTTCTCATTGACCATTTCAATGATCGTGAACGCAGACCGGTATCCGTGCTGCTTTTCTGACGGATTGAATATCCGCAGCATCGGTTTTCCCGGTTTCCTGATCCTGGCGTATTCCAGGTGCGCCAGCGCTGCCTGCCCCATGGTCTTCGGCGAGCGGCCGGCCATGTCTTCGTAGGGTACGGCGCTGAAATACCTCCGCAGGAAGCTGTCGATATCCTTGCGGTTTTTCAGGGTTTTGGACGCAGGTCTGGCGGCAACGATTTCGCCGATCAGGCGATCCGTATTGTCGCTGGAGCGACGATGCTGCTGTCTGGACACTGCAAGCCCTGCGGTCAAATTGTCTGAATGGAGCGAGTTGGGTGAGACTCTATACCCGTTTAGTCCGGCATTTCCAAGTCCTGTATCACAGCTGCCAAAAAGCGGGCTGCTTCGCCGCCGGTTACGCATCGATGATCGAAACTCAGCGACAGCGGGATTCTCCTGTGCACCTCGATTCCGCCCATCACGGCGACGACGTCATGTTGCAGCTTTCCGGTGCCGAGAATCCCCACGGTCGGCGGCACCATCAGCGGCGTTGCGTAGCGTCCCGCCATCATCCCAAAGTTGGACAGGGTAAACGTGTAATTGACCATATCTTGCGGCGCAATGGTCCGGTTTCGCGTGGCTTGTTTCAGGTGTTTGACTGCCGCGCGTATGTCGTCAATGCTCATTGCTTCAACATTGCGGATGACCGGTACGATCAATCCCTCCTCGGTGTCGACTGCCATCGCGATATCCACCCGCGACTCGGTCTGGCGGGTCATGGCGTCTGAGTGATAGAAGCCGTTCAGTCCGGGTTCCGCGACGCAGCCCGCGACGATCGCGCGCAGGATCCTGGCGGTGATGTTGCGTTTTACGATCCATTCATGAATATCCGCATCGTCGAACAGCGTGCACAGCGCCACTTCATCCCGGAATTTACTCATGCTCTGCGCCATTGCACGACGCGGTCCGCGCAATTGATCAGAGCGGCCCGCTATTGTCTTCGGCCGCGCGGAACGCGCCAATACTTTTCCCTTGGCTGCGTGGCTATCCAGGTCCGCGATAGTGATCTGCCCGTTTTTGCCGGTAGCGGTAATTTCGGCGAGATCCAGACCTAAGCGTTTCGCTTTCGTGCGGACAGACGGCGTCGCCTTTATTCTTCCTTTCTTATGCCGCCGACTACCCCCGGCGATGGCAGTTTCCTGAAGCAGCCCGCCACCCGTCGGTACATTGCCGACCACTGTCGCTGCATCTTCGCCGGAATCTGCCGCAGGCGGTTCCGGCACTGCATCACTGGCTGCTACGTCTGAAAAATCCACCAGGGGTGCGCCGGTCGCCACAATGTCGCCGGCGCTCGCATACAATTTTTCAACGA
>JADFGH010000107.1 GCA_022567775.1 Pseudomonadota bacterium
ACGCCGCGGTCGTGCTCAAGTTTGTCGAGGAAAGAGACAACAACCCTTTCACGCTGGCGCTGATCTACGGCGGACTTGGCGATCGGGAAGAGTCGATGAAATGGCTGCAAGCCGCCAGAGACCAGAAGATCCCGTGGTTTCCCTGGCTGGTGACGTGGTTCCCGCACACGAAATTCCTGCATGACGATCCGCGCATGCAGCAATTCGCGGCGGAGCTGGGCATCGAATTTCCCGACTGAATGACCGCGCGATTGACCGTTTACAGCCGCCGCTTTGATCGAAGCTTGTTCAGCAGTGTCTGTATGATCGGTCTCAAACCAATACGGATACGAGTTTGCGCTCATGACTTGACGATGTGCGAGGCTGCAGGGATACTCCGGTCTATGAACGCTGAACTTTATATCAACCAGAGCTGGTGGTGGCTGCCCCGCAAGGAGTGGGTGGCTGGCTGACGTTCAGCGTATAAGAGCAAATTTCAGGAAACCCATCTCCGCCGCCATACGGAGATGGGTTTTTTTTCGCCGGAAATTTGATTAATCGGGACTTGAAAATCGTAGAAAACTATCGTAGGAGCTGGCCTCAGCGAGCGATTCCAATTTTATGCAACCACCATTCGACATAGCAGCAGACCTCGATACGCCGGTGTCGGCGTACCTGAAACTTGCGGCATTGAAGCCGAGGTTTTTGCTCGAGAGCGTCGAGGGCGGCGAACGACTTGCACGATATTCCTTCCTCGGTTTCGGCGATGCACTCGATGTGCGTCTCGATAACGATGGACTTAAGATTGGTGACGATGTTCACGAGCATCCGCAGAACCGGGACGAGTACCTGGACGCATTGCGTGCCGCACTGAAAAGCGCACCGGTGCCAAAACCCGATGTAGAGGGCCTGCCCTTCTCCGGCGGGCTGGTCGGCGTTTCCGGTTACGATGTTGTTCGTATGTTTGAAAAGCTGCCACGTTCTGCCTCGTCGCAGGCCGGGATACCCGAAGCGGCATTCTGTGCGACATCATCTGCGCTCGTGTTCGATCACCTGACACGACGTGTCGCGTTGTTGCACCAGGGCAGCGATGCGGAACGTGCAAGTCTCAGGAAGGAAGTAATCGGACTGTTGCGTGGCGCGGTGCCGGCTGATGGCAAAGACATCTCGATGTTGGCACCGGTAGCAAGCATGAGCAAGAAGGAATTTGCCGATCGTGTGCTGGCCTGCAAGGAATACATAGTCGCAGGCGACATCTACCAGGTCGTCATTTCAGTTCTGTTCAGTGGCCGGACAAATGTGCCGCCGTTCGAAGTGTACCGCGCGCTGCGCCTGCTGAATCCTTCCCCCTATATGTTCTTTCTCGAATTCGGTGACCTGAAGGTTGTCGGCTCATCACCCGAGGCGCTGGTCAAACTGCAAGGCCGATCGGCGTCGCTGCGACCGATCGCCGGGACCTTGCCGAGGGGTACTACGAGAGAAGAAGATCTCGGGAATGAGCAGGAGCTGCTTGCAGACCCGAAGGAGTCTGCGGAACACGTTATGCTGGTCGATCTTGCGCGCAACGATCTCGGTCGCGTCGCTACCGCAGGCAGCGTGCACGTCGACCCTTATCGCGCGATAGAACGCTACAGTCATGTCATGCACATCGTCAGCGGTGTGCAGGGCGAGCTGGCTTCGCAATTTGATGCGTTTGATCTGTTTGCCGCCTGTTTTCCGGCAGGTACGCTGGTCGGTGCGCCGAAAGTTCGCGCGATGGAAATAATCGACGAAATGGAACCGGCCGGCCGTGGACTATACGGCGGCACTGCGGGTTACTTCGGTATCGCGGGCGACATGGATCAGGCTATTACGATCCGCACACTGGTGTTCAATGGAGATGAATACAGCTTTCAGGCAGGCGCCGGCATTGTCGCCGACAGCGTGCCCGGGAAGGAATTCGGGGAGGTGCTTGCCAAGAGCGCAATATTGCGCCGCGCCCTGGAGATCGCAGGAGAAGGCTTATGACTGGTAACGGCGCACGGATCCTGCTGATCGATAATTACGACTCGTTCACCTACAACCTGGTGCAGGCATTTGCGGCCAGCGGCGCGGAAGTGTGCGTGTTTCGCAACGACGCGATTGGCAAAGACGAGGCCATCGCCCTCCAGCCGACACACCTTGTCATATCTCCTGGCCCGGGGCGTCCACAGGATGCAGGGGTTTCAGAGGAAATGATTGCTATATTCAATGAGCAGATTCCCATGCTCGGCGTTTGCCTGGGCCATCAATGTCTCGTCAGCTATTTCGGTGGCAGTATCGTGCGAGCGGAGCGATTGATGCACGGCAAGACGTCCCTGGTGAAGCATGATGATGGCTCGCTGTTTGCAGGAATGTCCCAGCCGTTCGCGGCTGGCCGCTATCATTCACTCTGTGTGGACCCGCAAACACTACCGGCTGAGCTTAAGCTGACGGCGGAAACCGAAAGAGGTGAGATTATGGGAGTGCGTCACAAGATGCTGCCACTCAATGGCGTACAGTTTCACCCGGAGAGTATATTGACGCCGGAGGGGAGTAAGCTCCTGGCGAACTTCTTGCGGATGACAACACCATGAGCAAGAAATATTCGGCGCTACTCGACCAGTTACTCAATGGCAACGCCCTGAGCGAGGCGCAAGCTTTCGATTTAATGCATTCTCTTGCGTCCGGCGAGATTGATGCTGCACTTGCGGGCGCTCTGCTGGCAGGACTTCGCGCAAAAGGCGAGACGGCCGAGGAAATTCGCGGTTTCGCAACGGCAATGCGTGAACTCGCCCTGCACCCGGCCATTCCGGAGGGTCCACCGACCGTGGATTCCGTCGGCACTGGCGGCGACAATTCCGGTAGCCTGAATCTGTCTACCGGTGCCGGTTTACTCGCGGCGGCCGCCGGGGCCCGGGTCGTCAAACACGGCAATCGCTCCGTTTCCAGCCAGTCAGGCAGCGCTGACGTGCTCGAGTCTCTCGGCATGCCATTGCCACTTGACGAGCAAGCGGTGATCGATTGTCTCGAGGCATTGAACTTCACGTTCCTGTTTGCGCCGGCATACCATCCCGCAATGAAGTCGATCATGCCGGTCCGCGGCGCGCTCGGGGTGCGAACCGTTTTCAACATGCTCGGGCCGCTGACGAATCCCGCCGCCCCGCCGTATCAACTGGTCGGCGCCTTCAGCGCTGGAGCTGCGAAGCTGATGGCGGACACTCTGTCCGGAATGCCAATCGATCGTGCGTTCGTTGTGCACGGTGAGCCCGGTTGGGACGAGGCAACGCCGGCCGGCGAGTTCATTCTTTATGAGGTACGTCCCGGTTCGGTCGAAAAGTCCGTAAGAACGCCCGAAGATTACGGAGTAAGCCGCTGTCAGCCCGAAGAACTTCGTGGCGGTGATGCGAGTCACAATGCCGGTGAACTGGCTAAAGTCTTTAATGGCGAGGATAAGGGCCCACATCGCGATGCATTGCTGATGGGCACGTCGCTGATCCTCGAGGTGACCGGACTGGCCAGCGATCACAGTTCCGGCTTCGAAATGGCGGCTGCAGCGATCGATGATGGTCAGGCTGCGGCGTTTCTCGAAGCGCTGGCAAAACATTTTGCGGCTCGATGACTAATTTCCTTAAAGAAATGGCGCAAGCAAGTGCACAGCGAGCTGCAGCAAACAACGTGTCGTTCACATCGCATGCGCTTGACCAGCCCGCGTTTCCGCTGCAATTGAACGGCTTCGACCTGATCGCGGAGATTAAAGACCGCTCGCCCGCGGAAGGGTCACTTGCGAGCGAGGGCGAGTCACGCGTGGAACGCGCAATGAATTATGTGAGTGGTGGCGCTGCCGCAATTTCGGTTTTGACAGAGCCCACGCGATTCGATGGCCACATTGCCCACCTCGAGGAAGTGGTCGAGGCGGTCTCGGTGCAGCAGATTCCGGTCATGCGCAAGGATTTTCTTGTCAACACGGGGCAAATACTGGAGGCGAAGGCTGCGGGCGCAAGCGGCGTCCTCCTGATTGCCGCAATACTCAGCGACAAGCAGATGGCAAACATGCTGGACTGCGCATTCGACAATGAACTGTTCGTGCTTCTGGAAGCCTTCGAGGAAATCGACCTGGAACGTGCGGCACGCATAGCGCAGGGATTCAAAATTCGTGAGCAGGCGGCGAAGCAAAAGTTTCTGATCGGCGTTAACACACGCGATCTAAGATCACTCACCGTCGATAAATTACGACTGAAGCGGTACGGACCGCTGGTGCCGGCTGGAGTTACCGGTGTCGCAGAGAGTGGGCTGCTCATCCCGCGCGATGCAGCACGAGTCGTCGAGTGGGGCTATCAGGTGGCGCTTGTTGGTACTGCACTGATGCGAGCAGACGATCCTGCCGGCCTGATCAGCGAAATGCTGAGCGCAGGCCGCGAAGCGGTTGCCGTGTGATGCCGCTGGTCAAAATATGCGGCTTGATGGACATGGTCGCGGTAACGGTTGCGGTCGACGCCGGTGCTGACGCCATCGGCTTTGTGTTCGCAGACTCGGTACGCCGGGTCAGCGCGCGGCACGCGGCCGCGATTTCGGCACGTGTGCCCCGACGCATCAAGAGAGTCGCCGTCATGCTGCACCCGACCAATGATGAATGGCAGAAAGTCAGAACCAGTTTTCAGCCGGATGTATTGCAAACGGATCTCGCCGATTTCGATTATCTCGATGTTCCGGAGGGAATCGAGAAGTGGCCGGTGATGCGGGAGGGCACGATGCCTGCTGGTGATCAATTACCGGAGATCTTCGTCTACGAGAGCAAGGCAAGCGGCAGTGGCGAAATCGTGGATTGGCAACTGGCAGCGCAACTGGCAAAGCGCGGCAAAATGATCCTGGCTGGCGGGTTGAACATCGCCAATGTGCCTGAAGCCATCAGAGAGGTTGCGCCATTCGGAGTCGACGTGTCGAGCGGCGTCGAATCAGCGCCAGGTAAAAAAGAGTCAACAAAGATTCAGGCATTCATCAATGCGGTGAGAGCAGCCGGATCTGCTACTGAGGAAGCAAAAGTATGAAAGCGGTATTGGATGCCGACGAAGCGAGTGAATTATTAAGAGCGTCAATTGCCGGCGAGCTGCCGGATGAACGCGGGCGTTTTGGTCCGTTCGGCGGTCGATATATTCCCGAGACCCTGGTGCCTGCGTTTGAACTGCTTGAGCGCGGCATCAGGGAATACCTGCCAAGTGATGAATTCCAACAGGAGTACCGGACACAATTGCGTGACTGGGTTGGCAGGCCGACGGCGCTGACTTTTGCCGCGCGGCTTTCGGAACGGTGGGGCACAAAAGTCTGGCTAAAGCGCGAAGACCTTGCACACACCGGCGCGCACAAGATCAACAATGCCATAGGCCAGGCGCTGCTTGCCAGGAAGCTTGGCGCACGGCGTGTTATTGCGGAGACTGGCGCCGGACAGCACGGGGTCGCATCCGCCGCAGCATGTGCCCGGGTGGGCCTGCCGTGCCGCGTCTACATGGGCGTCGTTGACATGCAACGGCAGGCGCCGAACGTGGATCGCATGCACCGTCTCGGTGCTGAAGTATTCCCGGTCGAATCAGGCGACAAAACATTGCGCGCCGCCATTGACGAGGCATTACGCGAATGGGTATCTGATCCGGCCGGCATTTACTACCTGCTCGGGTCTGCAGTCGGCGCGCATCCCTATCCGTACCTGGTGCGTGAACTGCAATCCGTGATCGGTACCGAGGCCCGCCAGCAAATGCAGGATCTTGCCGGTGGCTTGCCGGATGTTGCTTTCGCCTGTGTGGGTGGCGGCTCCAACGCAATCGGGCTTTTCTACCCGTTGCTCGGCGACAGCGACATCGAGTTAATCGGTGTCGAGGCCGGCGGTACCGGCGACGGACTGGGACAGAATGCAGCGACTTTGGCCACCGGCACTCCAGGCGTACTCCAGGGTTGCTACTCGATCATCCTGCAGGATGAACATGGCAATATTCA
The DNA here is from genome assembly GCA_022567775.1 of Pseudomonadota bacterium. Lineage (GTDB taxonomy): Bacteria > Pseudomonadota > Gammaproteobacteria > Steroidobacterales > Woeseiaceae > SZUA-117. Next base: position 5,965 of record JADFGH010000107.1, read on the forward strand.
GGAGACGCATTCCATTTCCGCCGGGCTCGATTATTCCGGCGTTGGCCCGGAACATGCGCTTTTGCAAGCACTCGGTCGTGTTAGCTACGTCACCGCAAGCGACGATGAGGCGTTGGAGGCGCTGCAGGAATTGTGTGAAACCGAGGGCATACTTACCGCACTTGAAACCGCTCACGCTTATGCCGCCGCGAAACGCTGGTCCAGGGATAACCCGGGCAAGCGAATATTGATTGGCAATTCCGGTCGCGGCGATAAAGACATGCCGACACTGGCCAGGTACGCTGCGAGGACGAATGCTAATGCAGCCGCATGAGCGAATAGGCGAGGCAATTATCGCCGCAAACAAAGATGGCCGGACCGGACTGGTGCCCTTCATCACTGCGGGTTATCCGGATCCCGGCACATTTGCTTCATCGTTGCAGGCAATCGCAGAAGTCGGTGATGTGGTCGAACTCGGTGTGCCGTTTTCCGACCCGATGGCGGATGGCATGACCATTCAACGGTCAAGCTTTGCCGCAATCGAAAACGGTGTGACGCTTACCTGGATTTTCGATCAACTCGACCCGCTGCAGGGAAGCATCGATGCACCGCTCATCATGATGTCCTACCTGAATCCCCTGTTGGCATTCGGTTACGCGAAGCTGGCCAGCCGTGCGAGGGAAACGGGCGTATGCGCTTTTATCGTGCCTGACCTGCCCTACGAAGAGAGCGCAGAGATTTCCGCCGCACTCGATGCCGAAGGTGCAGGTCTTATCCAGTTGGTGACACCCGCGACACCGGCGGACAGATTGAAATTACTGGCATCGGCGTCACGCGGCTTCCTGTACGCGGTAACGATTACCGGAATTACCGGCGGCAGCAGCGGATTGCCACCTGATCTTGCGGGCTACCTGGACGAGGTTTCAGCAGTGTCTCCCCTGCCGGTATGTGCGGGCTTCGGCATTCGCACGGCACAGGATGTCGATAGCGTCGGGAAACATGCAGCCGGCGCGATCGTCGGCTCCGCGCTCGTGGAGGTGCTCGAACGCGGAGAGGACCCGGCTGCCTATCTGCGGCAACTTCGATGAAGAAAGTGACGTCGGCGGACTCATTGGTCACGATCAATCACTACAAGAATGTGCTGACCAGCGAAGGCATTCCAGCCTTTATTCGTAATGAACATCTCGCCGGCATTCTTGGCGAAATGCCATTCCAGGAAGTCTGGCCTGAGCTATGGGTCGAGAACGATCTGGACTACGATCGTGCATTGCAACTCATCGACAGCAACAACATCTTGCGCGAGAGTCCGGAATCATCGTGGCGTTGCCGAAAATGCGACGCTGAAAACGAGGGTCAGTTCGCGGCCTGCTGGCAATGCGGAGCCATACAATCTTAATTTCGCTCGCTGGGGCGAGCT
>JADFGH010000108.1 GCA_022567775.1 Pseudomonadota bacterium
TTGTGGGCGCGCCTTCGTTACTTTGAATATCGCTGATCAGTTTTTGTACCGATGCATCGCTCGCGACGTCGAGCACGGCGCCCCGGTTGTCAGCACCCAAAGCTTCAGTAATCGAGGCGGCGCCACCCTCGGTGGTCGCCGTACCAACCACGGTCGCGCCCGCAGCTGCAAGCGTCGCCGCGATCGAGGCGCCAATACCGCGCGAGGCACCGGTCACCAGCGCAAGCTGCCCGCTCAACATGTCATTCGCATATAAACCGCTCATGTCAGGCTCCCTCCCCTGCTGCAGAAACAAGCGCATCCGGCGAATCGATGCAAGCCGATTGTACTGAACGATCGATTCGCTTGACGAGACCGGTCAGGACCCTGCCCGGACCGCACTCAAAAACAGAGGTCGCGCCATCAGCAATCAGGCGCTGCACAGTATCTACCCAGTGCACCGGGCTGGCTATCTGCCGGGTGAGGCGCTCACGTATGTCATCCGCATCCGTGTACGCGATTGCGTCCACCGCGTTGATGACGGTAATCAGCGGTGCCTGAAATGCTGCTGCCTGCAGCGACTCCGCCAGCGCCTCGCCGGCGGGAATCATCAGCGACGAATGTGACGGCACGCTAACGGCAAGCATAATGGCGCGCCGGGCGCCTGCTGCTTTTGCCAGTTCGATGACCCGTTCAATCGCGCCGCGATGACCCGCAACCACTACCTGGCCCGGCGAGTTAAAGTTCACCGCTTCGGCAACAGCGGACCCTGACGCGCTCTCGCAAACGTCGCGGACGGCCTGATCGTCGAGTCCGAGAATAGCAGCCATCGCGCCCTCACCTGCGGCTACGGCATTGTGCATCAGCTCTGCCCTGCGCTGTACCAGCCCAAGGGCATCCGGAAATTCGATCGCGCCGGCGCACACCAGCGCCGTGTATTCACCAAGACTGTGTCCCGCCATTGCGGCGGGCGGAGCCCCATTAAGCTTTTGCCACAACCTCCAAATTGAAACGCCGGCGGTCAGCATCGCTGGTTGCGTAACGATGGTTTCATTCAGTTTTTCCAGCGGCCCGTTCTGCACCAGGTCCCACAGGTCGTAACCGAGACGGTCGCTGGCCTCGGCAAACGTATCCGTTAGTTGCGGGTAGCGGGCAGCCAACTCGGCCAGCATGCCCTGCGATTGCGATCCCTGCCCGGGAAATACCATTGCCAGTGTCACGTTTGCTCCTCTCTGTGGGCGGCGTCGAATGGGCCGGCATTATATAGAGGCCGGCGTCCGGGCACTACGCCAGAGAACGCCGGCGGCCAGGACGCCGCCGATGGCCCCGTACAGGTGCGCATTGACGACGACCGCGCCGCCGGCAGCAGATTCGGATCCGGGCAGCGGCCCGGCAACCTGTTCATACGCGAGCTTGGCGAAGACCATTGCACAGATAACGACAGACTCGGCGGGTAACGAGCGCAGCCCCCGGATGGCGCCTGCCAGCAGCAAACCGTGCAGCAATCCGGACAGGCCGACATACCAGCGCAGGCCCTCATCCAGGAACCAGAACCCTAAAGCCATCGCCAGGATGCTGATTGCGGCTGCCAGGATCCACTGCCGGGTGTTGTAGAGCCGCCCAACCAATAGCCAGACGAGTACCAGGCCGGCCAGGTTAAGCGCCAGGTGCGGGACTCCCAGGTGCACGAAATGCCCGCTCAGCAGGCGCCAGTACTCGGCATCGACGATGGCCGGCCGATCGTAGCGCAGAAGCTCCCGGGCAGCATCGCCCCAGGCCGCTGCGACGACGCATGCAAGAGCAACCACGAACGGCACCTGCCAGTCAGGAAAACGTCGCGGAAACTGCATGGCTCTTTGATTTGTGAACTTGGGATAACCCCATGTTTGTTATACTGACGTTTAATCAGATCTACAGTCAACGATGGCGGAGCCATACCGTGGGTAAAACCTTAAAGATACATCAGGGCGGCTTCACGCTGATCGAGATCATGGTTGTGGTCATCATTCTCGGCATCCTGGCGGCCATCGTCGCGCCCAATGTCATTGGCCGGATTGATGACGCGCAGATAGTCCGCGTGCAGCAGGACCTCCGGGGCATCGAGAGTGCGCTCAAATTCTATCGCCTCGACAACTTCGCCTACCCCAGCAGCGAGCAGGGTCTGCAGGCCCTGGTCAGCAGGCCCGGCGATCCGAATATCCGCAACTGGAAAGCCGGCGGCTACCTCGACCGGCTGCCGAAAGATCCCTGGGGCAAGGAGTATCAGTATTTGAATCCCGGACAAAACGGTGAGATCGATATTTACACTTTCGGCCGGGACGGCCGCCCCGGTGGTGAAGGCATCGATGCCGACCTCGGTAACTGGGAACTCGAATAGCCGGCCATCGCAGATGTCAGTCCGCAATCCGTGCCCAAATCGTTGCACGTTGTCGCGCAGCCGTGCCTTTACTCTGATCGAGCTGTTAGTCGTTGTTGTCATTATCACCGTCATCAGCGCAGTTGCATTGTTATCGCTCGGCATCCTTGGAGACGATCGCAATTTGCAGCGTGAGGCCCGCCGCCTGTCTTCCCTGATCGAACTGGCCAATGATGAGGCGACTATCCAGGGTCGTGACTACGGACTGGAAATCATGCAGTCCGGCTACCGCTTTGTTGAATACGATCCGATTCTGAATCGTTGGTACGAAATGATTGGCGATGACTTTCTGCGCCCGCGGCAAATCGAAGAAGGCATGGAATTCGAGTTATTCATCGAGGATCACCGGATATTGCTCGATGCGACAGCGGCCGAAACGGATCGGGAAGAAGATGACAGCAACCTGACCGACGACTATATTCCGCACATATTGATCATGTCGAGCGGCGACGTCTCGCCATTTGAATTGAGATTATTGCGGCCGAGCGACCGTGCCGCGCTCACGCTGACCATGTCGCTGGCCGGGGAACTTGAGATCCAGGGCGATGATCAAGAACCGTTCTGAGCGCGCTGCCGGGTTCACCCTGGTCGAGGTCATGGTGGCGCTGGCTATCGCGGGACTCTCCCTTGCGGCAGTGGCCGCGTCCATCAGCCAGATGGTTGATGCCGGGTCTGCAATGCGGCAGCGTACGTACGCCAGCTGGATCGCACAAAACAAAATTGCCGAGCTGCGGCTCGCGAACGTCGTGCCGGAGGTCAGCTCGACCACCGGCGAGGTCGAATACGCCGCCCAGGAATGGGCATGGCGCGCGACCATTTCCGAGACCGGCGTGGAAAACCTGTTCCGCGTCGAGGTCGCGGTTTCGATTGCGGGTTCGGATGATGTCATTCGAACAGTAACCGGCTTTATCGGCGAACCCGGCATACCGGGAGAGAGCAATCGGGCCTGGACGAGAAACACGCAGGCAGCCGGCGAAGAGCAGTGAACAGGCGAGTCGAACAGGTTCACGCATTTACCCTGATCGAGGTGCTGGTGTCGCTCGCGATCTTCGCGATCCTGGCCGCGCTCGCCTATGGCGCACTCGGCCAGACCCTGGATGCCGCGGAATTACTAAACAGCCGTATGGACAGGCTGCAGGCGATACAGCGGACGATGCGGCTTTTGAGCGAAGACTTGCTGCAGCTGTCGCCACGACCGATTCGCAATGAACTGGGCGAGGGCTACGGACCGGCGCTCGATACCGGTTTTCAGTCAGGATTCGCACTGGAGCTCACGCACGGTGGCTGGAGCAATCCGATCGTTTTGCCGCGTGGCACATTGCAGCGTTCCGCCTATCGCATCGAGGAGGACGAATTGATTCGCTACCACTGGATGGTGCTGGACAGAACGCTGGCCAATGAACCGCTTAGTGTGGTCCTGCTCGACGGCGTGGAGTCTATCCTGTTCCGCTTTCTTCAGGCCAATGGCGAATGGACAGAGCAATGGCCGCCGGGTAACCGGCCCGGAGCGCTGGGCGCACGTCAGCGGCCGCGCGCGGCGGAAATCATCCTGACGCTGACCGGTGAAGGTCAGATCAGCCGGCTGCTGGAGATCGCGCCATGAGCAAGCACCCCAGAGAGCGCGGCGTTGCCTTGATCACTGCCATGCTGATCACGGCACTGGCAACCATGGTCGCGGCTAATCTCGCCTGGGACAATGCCCTTGATGTGCGGCGAACCATGGTACTGCTGAACCGGGACCAGGCGCTCCAGGTCGCCCTGGGCGCCGAAAGCTGGATTATCAGCATCCTTCGCCAGGATCTTGAAGACAGTCAGACAGATCACCTGGGCGAGATCTGGGCGAGCGAATTACCCGGGCTGCCGATCGAGGGTGGCGAGGTATTTGGCGCCGTAACCGATCTGCAGGGACGGTTCAACATCAACAACCTGATCGATGAGAATGGCGTGGTGGATGAGGAATCCCTGCAGCAATTCCGCAGGTTGCTGCTGGCAATCGGGCTTGACCCGCGTTTCGCCGGGATCGCTGCCGATTGGCTCGACAGTGACAGTGACGCTTTATTTCCCGATGGTGCCGAGGACTCGATCTATACGGGCATGATTCCGCCCTACCGCACTGCCAACCAGACCCTGAGCAGTGTCAGTGAACTTGCCGCACTGGACGGCATGGACAAACTGACATTCAATGCGCTCGAGCCTCATATTACGGCCCTGCCCGGCCGCACGAGAATAAATGTCAACACGGCGACAGGCGCCGTGCTGCAATCACTGGACGAGAACATGACCCTCGCCGATGTTGAAAACCTGATTGCCGAACGCGAGTCCGGCGGATTTGCGGATATTCAAAACTCGTTCTCGTCACTCGTTACACCGGACGTGATCAATAAACTCGGAGAGTCAACGCAGTATTTTCAATTGAAGGTCGTGGTGCGGATTGATACGGTTCGCATCACGTTAAACAGCGTATTGCAACGGGGGCCACGCGGCGACGTTACGCCGATCCTCCGCAGCCTGGGAACCCTCTGAGTATGTCCGAATACCTGGTGATCCGGCTTGCCGAGCACCCAGACCAGCAGGCGCACTGGATCGCGGCCGATTCAAGCGGCGCAACGCAGGGTCCTCCGGTGTCCGGCATGCTGAGTGAGGCGAAGGCGGATATCGGCAATCGCGAGGTCATCGTGCTCGTGCCCAGTGCCGAAGTGCTGACCACGAGTGTCGACATTCCGCTTCGGGCGGGCGCCAAATTGCAGGCCGCCCTGCCCTATGCCCTGGAAGAATATCTCGCGGACGACATCGACAAACTCCATTTTGCTGCGGGCCCGCGACGCGCCAGCGGCAAAACGCCGGTCAGCGTTGTGAGTCACGAACGGCTTGCGGAATGGATCGACATGCTCGCCAAAGCAGACATTCATGCGTCATCGATCATTGCGGACAGCTACGGTCTGGCACGCATACCGGGAACGATCAGCATGCTGCTCGCCGGGGACCAGGTTTTCATCAACGACGGCGGCGACATTGAACTTGTCATGCAGGACGTGAGCCCAGGCGATGCACTGGCGGCGATCGGTGCCCTGGATCAAGGTGCCGGGAGCGAAAGTGACAAGGAAGCAGATGCGACACCGCTGCCGCGTCACGTACTCGTCTATTGCACAGCGGAAGATGAAGAGCGGTATCAGCAGGACTGGATTGCAATACGCCAGGAACTGGACAGCGTAGATGTCAAGCTTCTCGCGGACGGCAGCATGCCAAGACTCGCAGTGACAGTCGCGACCGGGGCTGGCATCAACCTGTTGCAGGGCGTTTACGGTGCGCAAAAGGAATATGCAGGTCTGCTCAAGCCGTGGAAGGTCGCGGCGACACTGCTGCTTGCCCTCGGGATCATCGGTATCGCCGCAAAGGCAACTGACTACTACCTCCTGCTGCGGCAGGAAGCGCAATTGCAACAAATGTTCAACACCGAGTATCAGCAGATATTGCCAGGCGTCCCTGAAACGAACGATCCTGCCCGCGTCGTCGAATCCCTCAGGCGCCGCGTCGGCAGCGCCGATTCGGCGCCGGTGTTCCTGCAATCGATGGAACAACTTAGCCGCGCAATGCAGCAGAACGGGGAAGCACAAATTGTGGCCATCAGCTATCGCGCCGGCGTGGTCGACGTCCGGGTGGTGGCACCGAATGTTGCGATGCTCGATAGTATTCAAAGGGCCGTCGGTCAAAACGGTCAATTCCGGGCGACTATTCAGTCCACTGATCAGGACGGCGAAATGGTTAACAGCCGCATCCAGATACAGGAGATCGGTCGATGAGGCCCTGGTTCGATGCACTGGAGGAGCGTGAAAAGATCCTGGTGCTGACGGCCGTGGTGTTTGTCGTGTGCGTAACCTTCTGGTACGGCGTCTGGACGCCGCTCGATAGTGGTCAGAAATCTGCCGCCGCCAGGGTCGAGGTCTGGAAGATTTCGCTGGCGGAATTGCGGCCGTTAAAAGGCCAGATTCAGGCATCCGCTAGCGGCCAGTCGATTCAGGCAGGCCAGGACCAGTCACTTGTCATCATTATCGACAGCACGCTGCGGCAGCGAGGCCTGTATGACGCCCTGCAAAGAAGTCAGCCTACGCCGGCCGGCAATGGCATTCGGGTTGAATTCGAAAGCGCGGCATTTGACGACCTGATGCTGTGGCTCGGCGATGTGAACCGCCAATATGGATTGCTGGTTCAGTCCGGCAGCTTCTCGCTTGCCGCCGGTGAAAACCCCGGCCGTGTCAATTCGACCTTGACCCTGGAACGCTGACCGGCATGAAACGCCTTGTCATCGCTGGCATCCTGATATTTTTTGGGGTGATGCTCGCAACATTTCCAGCGCGAGTCGCCTACCAGTGGTTTGCCCCGGCAGAAGTCCGGCTAAGTGGCATCACCGGTTCGGTCTGGAACGGCAGCGCGGCCGAAGGAATTGCCGGAGGCGCTTACGTACGAAACATCAGCTGGCATTTCAAGCCAATGTCGTTGTTGTCCGGAAAACTTGCCTTTCAGACCAGCAGCAACCCGGTGTCCGGCTCGATCAATACAGAGCTTGCAGTCAGCCCTGGTGGAAACCTCACGCTGTCCGCTTTATCCGGCAACGTGCCGCTGGATTCGGTGCATCCGGCATTTCAGCAAAGTGGCATTCGCGGCGATATTGCGCTGCAGTTCGAGACGATCGTTATCAGCGATGGTATCCCGGTCGCTGCACAGGGCTCGGTGATCGTCACCGATTTTTTCGTACCGGATCTGTCATCTTCAAGAATAGGAGATTTCCGGGCCGATTTTCAGACGATCGATGGCCTGATTGTAGGCACGATCGAGGATATGTCGGGCGTGCTCGATGTGACCGGCACAATAAACCTGTCTCGGGACGGGCTTTATTCGTTTATCGGCCTGGTCGCGCCGACCCCTGCCACGCCACCATCGATCGTGAATCAGCTGCGCTT
>JADFGH010000109.1 GCA_022567775.1 Pseudomonadota bacterium
AATCGTCAAGCGTTATGAAAAATCGAAGGATATTGTCGAATTTTCGGGGCCCGCCGGTTTGCGACTTATACGGGGATTTCGTGACGAGTCACTGAGGGGACGCTGGAATGGTCACAGATCATCGCGGCTTGGTGACCAGTATCGAATAATTTACCGTATAGGGAAAAAGAGATTATATGTGATGGTCGTGGATGTGACAGCTCACGACTATTGAAGGAACCAGCAGTGAAAGAATTTGCGCGAGCCAGAAAACATATTGAGGTATCAGCCGGAGAGTCGGTTCGTATCCTCAGAGAGTTGCAGGAGCTGAGTCAGAATCAGTTGGCGGACCTTTGTGGCATTCCCCAGTCGACTATTTCAGCAATTGAGAATGACCGTGTTCGCCTGGGGGTGGAGAGGTCCAAAACCTTGGCGAGAGCATTGAAGTGCCATCCTGCTGTATTGGTCTTTCCAGGCTGGAATGTGAGAGTCGAATCAGCGGCCTAGCAAAAATTCAAAATAAAAGGAAAAATCGAAAAAGGTGTCACAAAAAGAGGGCAGGTCACTGCTGTCCGATAAACGCTGGTAGCGATGCCGCGATTTTCGGATTTTGGGAGTTGACATCACGTCGTTTTGACACCGGTTACCAGTTTATGGAACAGCAGTGACTTGACACCTTTTCGTCGCGACGCAAGGTTGGGTGACAGGGGTCCCATCGAAGCGGTCTTTACGTTAGGGTATCGGCATGTTGATGGACAGTCGCACAATGGTGTCGATCAGGCTGCTTTTCTGGTTGGTTGCCGGCTGGTCAACACAGTTAGCCGCCGCGGAGCCTGATGTACTTGCGCTGCTCGGCGCGCGGGCGACCGAGGGCGCCGCGGCGGGTTACGTCGATGATGCGGTCTGTGGCAGGTGCCACGTGGAAAAGTACAAGAGTTACCAGGGCGTCGGGATGTCGCAGTCGTTCAAGCGACCTGGCGCCGCAGCACCTATAGAAGACTTCGGGCGTGAGTACTATCACGAACCACTGCAACGTTACTACCAGATTTTCGAGCGCGGCGAGGACCTGATATTTCGCCGCTTTCAGCGCGACAAGAACGGTGGCGTTATCAACGAAATCGAGATTCCCGTCGCCTGGATCATAGGTTCGGGAAACCGCGCGCGTAGCTACCTGTATCAAACGGAATGGGGAGAGATGTTCATGCTCCCTATCGGCTGGTACTCGGAGGACAAGCGGTGGGGGATGTCGCCCGGCTTCGAGGCTGCCGATCAACCTGGTATCCACCGGCAGATAACTACCACGTGCATGTTCTGCCATAACGCCTTCCCGGAGGTGCCGGCGGGAAGCGACGCTCACTGGTCCGTAGAGACATTTCCCCACAGCCTGCCCGAGGGCACGGGCTGTCAGCGTTGTCATGGACCAGGAGCCAAGCACATCTCGGCCGTCCTGAGCGGCGAGGAGATTGCGACCATCCGTGATGCGATCACCAATCCCGGGCGTTTGTCCGCAGAGTTGCGCGATTCGGTCTGCTTCCAGTGTCACATGCTGCCCTCGGCAGCCCTCGCGGGCGCTCGGCGCTTCGGCACTGGCGTCTATTCCTTTCGACCTGGTCAGAAGCTTTCAGACTACATAGTGCACGTCGACGTCGTCGAGCAAGGCGTGAATCGGGAAGACCGGTTTGAGATTAATCATCACGGATATCGATTTTCTCAGAGCAGATGCTATCGGGAGAGCAAGGGTGAACTCGCCTGCATCAGTTGCCATGATCCGCATGTAAAACCCGAATCGACGGCGTTCCGCTCGAGCGTTGGCAAGGTGTGTAGCGGTTGCCACGAGGACGCAGCCGATGCGCACACGCCGGAAACCGACCTGTCAGGTGGGGCCTGTGTGACCTGCCATATGCCGCGTCGACGGACCAGCGACGTGATTCACGTAACGATGACCGACCATCGCATTGCAAGAGGTCCATTTGATCTCGATGCATTGATCGAGCCCATGGAAAAGGACAATCGGGTCATTACAGCCGTCGGCATTCTCGAGCTTGGGGATCCGCCGGAGGGCAGCGAAGCCGATGCGTATCGGGCCATCGCAGCGCTGAGATCCGGCCGCAATATGGCGGCGGCACAAAGCGAACTGGAGCGGGCCCTGCAGGACGTGGAGTTCCTGGGCGGCGAACCGTACGTGGATCTGGCCACATCGCAGTTCAATGCTGCCCGGTATCGCGCGGCCCAGAGCACCGCGCGCCGGATAATCGCAGGCGGTGAGAATCTGCGCCCGGCCTACACCGTGCTCGGAACATCATTGCTGGCACAGGGGCAGCAGAAAGAGGCGATCCGCATGCTACAGCGGTCGATCGAGGTGCAACCTCATCCGGAAGCACACTTCAATCTCGCCGCTGCCTATCTCGGAGTCGGTGACTACCAGGGTGCGCGGGAGCAGATCGATGCCGCAATTGCGCTGCGTCCCTACATGGCGCAAGCATGGAAATACAAAGCGCGGCTGCTTGCTGCAGGAAACGAGCACGCGCAGGCTCGCGACGCCTTTGTGCGCACATTGCAACTGCAGCCGCTGGACCTCCCGGTGTACGGCGAACTTGTCGATCTGTTGCGCGCTTTGGGTGAGCCCGAGGAGGCAGAGCGCTACCTGGAGCTGGGGTTGCGCATGTCCAGGATGCTTGCTGACCTGTAAAATCGCAGCCAGCGCGGGCTCCGTATCATCAATTGGCATCCCTTGAAATACAGCGATTAACAGTGATCAATGTATTCTCCGCCAGGTATTCGCGACACGCCAAAGACAACGGCTGGATCAGCCAAGCCCCGGCATATCGAAGCCCTTTTGCAAAAGCGAAGCAACCAGCGCACTACACTGATCATCTGCTAAAGCTACCAAAGGCGGACGCACTGTCCGCCACTGTGCATCATTGGAAAAGTGGGCGACGGTGGCTTTCAAGGCCGGAATCATCGGATACGCCATCGCGGTATCGCGAATCTCATCCAGTTCCTTCTGCAAGGACTCTGCCTCCGCTGACTGCCATTCCCGGTAGAGCCGGTCTATCGCTGCGGGATTGATATTCGCGGTTGCCGATATGCAGCCGGCGCCTCCGCCACGCATGTTTTGCAAAAGAAAGGTTTCGGCGCCGGCAAACACCCGAAAATCATCCCAGCGACGTTGCAGCATGGCGTTGGTGTTGTCCCAGTCGCCGGAGCTGTCTTTTACGCCCACCACGGTATCCGGATAGGCCTTGATCAATCGTTCGATCAGAGCCAGTGAAATGCCAACCTGGGAAACAGGGGGAATGTGATAGAGGTAAATGCGCAATGATGAATGGCCAACACGCTCGATGACCTCGGCAAAACTTGCGAACAAGCCGTCGTCGCTGACGCCTTTGTAATAGAAGGGTGGCAGCATCAGGGCGCCGGCACAGCCGAGCTTGACTGCATGTTCCGTCAGCTTGACCGTATCCGTCAGCGCGCAACAGCCGGTTCCTGGCATCATCCGATTCGTGTCGATGCCGGCGTCGACCAGGCGATCGAGCAACATCATTTTTTCTTCGATGGAAAGAGAGTTTGCTTCGCTGTTGGTACCGAAAACGGCCAGGCCGACATTCTGCGACAACAGCCACCGGCATTGCCGAATCAATCGATCGGGGTCGGGGCTCAAGTCCTGGTTAAAGGGCGTGATAACCGGGCACAGCACGCCCGACATTCTTTGGCTACTCACACTAGCCATTCTGCGAGTCTCCGGGCGGAATAAAAAGCATGCGAACAAATTGCTGCGCAGCGTGAGCCAGGTACCAAATGAGACCGAGGGCGATTACGCCTGGAGCCCGGTTCTCCAGCAAATCAAGCATGACGGCAAGCTGTAGTAGCAGAACGATAGTGTGCCCGGTTGCCATGGTGGAAAACGCACCCCAGTTGAATATCTCCGGGGCAATTCTGGCTATCCGCTGGGACGCCATTATCCACCATGCGATAAACAGGAATGAGTAAGCGAAAATCGCGGCTGACGAAGCAAACCAGACGCGCTCGTCAGGCACACCGAAATTGACCAGCGTATCCGGTAACATCGACAGAAACATGGCACCAAATGACAGCGAGAAGAGAATGCGCAATCGATATTTCTGAATATCGTCGAGCGGGCCCGAATCTTTTCGTAGCGCGACCACGAGCCCGCTAAAACCGGCGAGCCCTATGCTGATTTCAGCAATTGTCTGTAACGAATCCGGAATGTTCAAGAAACGCTCGCCTCGTTTGGAAACTCGTTGTCGATCGTCAGTTTTCGACGCTAATGACGGTAAGCGACACTAATCCATCCGGCGTATTGTGCGAGATGCCACCGAGGTAAATCGTGTCTGGGGCGAGACCACTCCAGTTGACTGTGACGTCCTCTGTGGTGCCGGCATTGACGAATGCAGGTCCGGTGGCCGTCATGTTGCCCTGGTCGTCGATGAGGCCGAATGCCCAGGCGAGGAGTGTGTAATTCGCTCCGGGACCACCGGCTACGTTGTCGGTTTCAAAGCCATGAACGAAAACTGCGTACCTGCCGGCGGCCGGCAAAATGGCGTCAAACCGCTCCTCTGAAGTTGCCCCACCGCTTTGTCCGATCTTCGTGCAGTTGACGCCGTCCGCACAGTAGTAGACGTACAGGTCGAGATCGTCATTGCCATCCGTAAGTGCGTCGAATAATGCAAAGCGCAGGAATAACTGATCGGCCGGGACATCGATCAGGTGCGCGGTCACGCCATTTGTCGTACGGAATGTAAATGTCTTGTCGGGGTCCTCGTCAACGAAACCGTCGAGCACCAACGGCAGGTTCAGGCCGTGCACGCCGGGCGAATAGGTCCCGGTATAGCCGAAATCAACGGCAAATGTGACGCTGCCGCTGCCGCCGAAAGAGACAATGTCGCCAGGCGCAGATACCGATATCGCTTGTATCGAAAGCACGCTGCGAACGGAATGCTCGCCGCTAACCCAGGTGAGGCTGCCGAAGCGATAGAAATCCAGGGGTCCGCTCACGTAGGTGAACGTAACGTCGTAAGTGGCCGATTGCCCGGGGGCAACGCTCAGGCTGGCTGGCGTCACCTGCACATCGATGCCGGGTGGCAGGACTATTTCGACATTGTAGGTTTCGCTCAAGTCACTGACGTTGGTGACTGTTCGCGAAACTGTGCGTGTGCTGGTCAACTTTGAGACTGATATCGATGGCTGGTTGAGGTCGGCGGCCGCAAAGGAAAAACCGCTGGATTGCAGATCGGCACAGCGCGCCTGAGTGACATCGGGCGACGCGACGCCGCAGGAGAACGCATCGTATTCATCCGCGCTGATATCGTAGACCAGGCCCGGATCGTTGGCCTTGTTTGGATCCATGTGGCCGCTGCCGAAATCGAAGGGTATCGCCGGCGTGCTGCCGTCCGCGAGGGTTACGTCCTGATAGGCCGTCGTCATCAGGGCAGATTTGATGGCTGCCGGACTCCAGTCTGGATGCGCCTGCTTGAGGAGCGCAGCAACGCCGGCGACATGCGGCGTGGACATCGAAGTACCGGTGAGGAACGCAAAAAACTCGCCGGAAACAGAGTTGACGGCGTCTGGTGTGCTGCCGGCAAGAATATTGATGCCCGGCGCGGTGACGTCCGGCTTAAGGATATCCGCGACCGGTCCCGGGCCTCGCGATGAGAACGATCCCATGTTGTTACCGGTGTCGGCTTCAGTCAGGAAAAAACTCTTGTCGAGAACGACATCGATGACCTGGTCGTTGTTGATTTCATCGAGGAACAGGTTGCCGTCCGCTGCCCCGACCATCAGTGCCGGAATATCTATTCCGACGGAGTCGCCGATCATGACGATCGGGTCGCCCGACAGGTTGAAAACAACAACTGCAGTTGCGCCTGCACTTTCTGCGTTCGCAATCTTTACATCAAAATTACAACCGCCGCGTTGGATGAATGCGATGTTTCCGGAAACTTCGCTGCTGTTGATCAAGGACTGGCAGGCGTCGAAGGTTGTACCCGTAGTGCTATCGACTGTCGCAGTGTCGTCATCGTCGACCAGTACAAGCTGGGCCTCGATCGGATCACGATCAATTAACGGCGGCGTGAAGCTCGCTTCTTTTACCGCATACTTGCCGGCAATGGCCGGCGGTGAACTGACTTGCATGGCCTCCAGTGAATGCTGACCATCGCGGCTGGAGGCGCCTGTTGTAATGACCGCGGGATTGCCGGCAGGCGATGTAATCGTGTCGAAGTTGGGCCCTTCGTTGCCGGCGGCGACGACCGTCAATACGCCAGCCTTGGCCGCAGCCATGAGTGCGATATCATCGGGCGTGATGACTGAAAACAGGGAGCTTCCTACCGAGTAGTTGATAATATCCACGCCGTCCGCCACGGCCATATCGATAGCATTGGCGAGATCGGACATGTTGCAACTCGCGCGTGTGGCATCAGGCCGCAGCCAGCAGGCTTTGTAGACGGCAATGCGGGCTTTGGGGGCGATGCCCTCGACCCTGCCGAGAAATGTTCCGAATATTGAGGCTTTGACCCTGTTGCCCGCTGCAGTTGTCGCCGTATGTGTACCGTGGCCATCCACATCCCGCGGCGAGAATATTTCGCCAGCGTCGATTGGACCCGTCGCTGTCGCCCCGTCAACAAAGTAACGTGCACCGATCAACTTGTTATTGCAGTCGGTCTCCGCAAACTGCGGCCCTGTTTCGCAAATGCCATTCCAGTTTTCCGGAGGGTCGAAGACCAGCACATCCTCCATCTTGTCGTAACGCCTGCAGAGCCACCTGCCGAGCAAGGATGTCTCGGACCAGCTGCTCTGACACAGTGTCGGCCGATCAGCCTCGCGTGTGTCAGCGAGCGCCGGATGTTGCGGAGCGATACCACTATCGATGACGCCGATGATTATTCCCTCACCGTCGAGTCCCGAGGGACCACGCAAACCAGCGCTTGCATCGAACAGCCCCAGGAAATCGGCACTGAAATTCGTGACAAGCGGACGTACCTCGTCTTCCCAGATGCGCAGTACTTCCGGCATATGTGCAACTTTATTGGCTTGCGCAGGCGTCATGCGCGCCGCGAAGCCGTTGATGGTGTACCGGTAACTGTAAATCGGCTCGATGTTCGGACCGGCCTTCGCCATCAAATTCGCCTGTTCCGTTTCCAGGCGCCGCACATGAGACTGGATAGCGGCGTTGTTTTTATCGAAAGCAGGCAGCGACACGC
>JADFGH010000110.1 GCA_022567775.1 Pseudomonadota bacterium
CCTGCTCTGGAAGGTCTCGTAGCTGTCCCACTCGCGCATGAAACGCGACCCTCTGTTGGCTGGATAGCCGCGAGGTGAGTTGCTCAATCAGGGCTTCCTCGAGAATGACTTCCATCGATACTCGCTTGAAAACGTCTCCATGACTCGTACTTATTTGACTCGTACTTATACGCCCGGCACGTCCGCGGTGGTGAGCAGCTGGTCCGCCGCCGTCGTTTCGGCTTCGGCCTGGACCGGCTCGGACGGTGCCTCACCGCGGAACTCCGGCGGCACGTCCAGGTACACGTCCTCGGCGTACATCCAGTAGTCCTCCGACCAGCCACCAATGGCATCGAAGTGTTCCCGGCTCACGAGCAGGCAGGAACCCGTAATCCAGTCGCAGTAGGTCAGTGCGTCGTAGTCGGCGTGCGGGTCCATGAAACGGGAGGGGCGCAAAATTCGCAATAGTGCCTTCAGTATTTTGCTCTGGTTGAGAAGGCCTGGAAAATCGTCAAAGACCTTTTGCGGACGACCGGATAGATCGAGCTGTTGCGGCGAGATAAGAGCGACATCGGGATGAGCGGCCTTCTCCCGCATCAGGGAACCGATGTCATCGCAACTTGCGATGACATCGGGATTCATGAACAGTAAAGCCTCGCCACTGGCTCGCGAGGCGCCGAGATTGCAGCCAAAGCCGAAACCACTGTTGTGCGCATGCGCGACGAATGTCACCCAGGGAAAACTCGCCTCAAACTCGTGCAACGGTTCCGCCTGCGATTCATTGTCGACGACGATAATTTCCCAGTCTGCCGGGAAATCCGCATGCAGCGCGTCCAGGGCTGTTTGCAGATGCCCCCAGGACCGGTAGTTGACGACAATGATGGAAAGCTTCACGTGCCCTGGTAGCTGCGGCTTTTGCCTAGCGACAGGAAGTAGAAAATCACTCCCGCTGCAATAATGCCGAGTCCGAAAAGACCTTCGACAGGCCGGTTCATCAAGACGAAGTAGAGTGTCCAGCCCGTCAACGCAAGATAAACCAGCGGCGGCAGGGGATACATGAATGTTCTGTATGGCCGTGGCAGGTCCGGTTGACGGTAGCGCAGCACGAATACGCCGAGAACCGTTGCGAAGCTGTTCAGGGCGAGCGTGAAACCGGCGAATACGAGGATGGATTCGAAGCTTGAACTGAGAATAAAAAGAATGGCCAGCGAAGACTGGACACAAATTGCGGTAGAAGGGATGCCGTTGCTGTTCTTGCGGGCAAGCAAACGCAGCGCCGGAAAGTCCTCACCGATAACCTGCAGAACCCTGGGTCCGGCCAGCGTCATCGCGCTTACCGTGGAAACAAGGAGCAAGGCAAGGACAAAGCCTGTAAAGCGACCGCCCAGGTCGCCAAAGGCCGCGCCCGCGGCGATAAATCCAATCTCGAGCTGGCCGGCCATGGCGTCCATCGGCGCGACGTACAGGAATATGAAATTGAGGGCGACGTAGAGCAGCATCACGACCAGTGTGCCGGTCAGCAAAATTACGGGAAGCGTTCGTTGCGGGTTTTCCAACTCGCTGCTGAGATAGGTAGCCGCGTTCCAGCCCGTGTATGCGTAGCTTACATAGATCAGTGAGACTGCAAAGGCGGCGCTGGTCAGGGACGCGCCATCACCGCTTGTTGGCAGGAAAGTGACTGGTTGTGGTGTCTCAACAAGGATATAGGCAAGCAGGCAGAATCCCGTGATGACGGCGACTTTGAAAATCGTAAATATGACCTGAAGTCCGCCACTGTTACGGCGATTAGTGCTGTGAACGATCGTCAGCGCGATGACAAGGCCGCAAGCGAGCGTTTTCTCCAGCCATGCGGATGTTTCGCCGCTCATTACAGAGGTCGCATAGGCAGCGAACGTCATCGCGGCCAGTGCAGTGGGACCGGCAAAGCCAATCGTCGCCGACACCCACCCCGACACGAAGCCGGCAACCGGGTGATAGATCCGGGCGAGGAAATTGTACTCGCCACCCGAGCGGGGCATCGCGGCGCCGAGTTCCGCATAGGTCATTGCCCCGCATAATGCAGCAACGCCGCCGACCGCCCACAGCATCAGCAGGACGAAACCGGAGCGTAAATCGAGGAGCTGGAAGCCAAGGCTCGTGAATACGCCAGTGCCCACCATGTTGGCAATAACCACCGCAGTGACCGTCGTATGTTTGAATTTTTCCGCGGCCATGTCAGTTATGGTCCCGCTCAGGTGATCGCGAAACTATCCGCGTCCTCGTGAAACGCGAATCGATCGCGAAACGCCGTCAGCTTCTCGAGATCAAGTTCTGCGGATGCCGTTCCTGCGTGATCGCCGAGGTTCGCAAGATCTTCACCAAGGAAGTCGATGATTGAACTGCCACCGCTATAGGAGATATTGTTGCCGTCGGTTCCCGTACGGTTAACGCCGGCGACATAGCTCAGGTTTTCGATCGCCCGTGCGCGCAACAGCGTCGCCCAGGCATGGTGGCGGCGGTCTGGCCAGTTCGCCACATACAGAAGCAAGTCATAAAGTCCGCAATTACGGCTCCAAACCGGAAATCTCAGGTCGTAGCACACCATCGGGCAAATGCGAAAGCCTTGGAGATCGAAAGTGAGCAATTCAGTGCCCGCTGCATAATGGCTGTGCTCGTCTG
Organism: Pseudomonadota bacterium; assembly: GCA_022567775.1. Classification (GTDB taxonomy): domain Bacteria; phylum Pseudomonadota; class Gammaproteobacteria; order Steroidobacterales; family Woeseiaceae; genus SZUA-117. The sequence goes on from JADFGH010000110.1 coordinate 2,638, forward strand.
CCAGTCTGAACAGGTGCCGCTTGTCGTAGCATTGCAAGTCACCGGCCGGGGACGCACAGATGAAGCGGTTAAAGTATTGCTGATTGTCGGCAATAATCAGGCTGCCGCAGACCGCTGCATTGCTGCTTGCGGCCATGTCACGCATCCAGGTGACAGAATCGCCATCCATCGTCTCGGCCAGTTCAGCTGCATCCATGCTGAATCCGGTTGTGAACATCTCGGGAAGCACGATCAGGTCGGTAGGTTTCTGCAGATCTTCAATTATCGTCGTGAAATGTTGACGATTCCCGGCAGCGTCTTGCCAGAGGAGGTCGGCCTGAACGATCGTGACGTTTAGAGTTGACATAGCCTGGATGCAGCCTCTTCGAGAATCTGGTCGTCTTTGGCAAAACAGAATCGCAATTTGCGCCCGGGCGGAGGTTTTTCGCAGAATACGGAAATCGGGATCGATGCGACACCGATCTCTCTTGTGAGTCGTCTTGCATACGCGACGTCGTCTTCATCGGTAATGTTGGAATAGTCGAGTAACTGGAAGAAAGTACCTTTCGCCGGCTGATAGTCGAACCGGGAATCTCGCACCAGTTCGCAGAATCGGTCTCGTTTCTGCTCGTAGAAAACCGGCAACTCCACATAGTGATGCGGCGTGTCCTGCATATAGTCTGCAATCGCGAGCTGAATCGGGGTGATCACGGCGTAACAGGTCCATTGGTGAATCTTCCGAAATTCTGCGGTCAGCACCGGCGGCGCAACGCAGTAGCCGACTTTCCAGCCAGTCGCATGGTAGGTCTTGCCGAACGAGGAAATAATGAACGAACGTTCCCAAAGCTCGTCATTGCGCAGAAGACTTTGGTGGTCGGCCTTGTCGAAAATGATGTGTTCGTAGACTTCATCCGAGATCAGGTATATCGATGTATCCCTGACGATGTCAGCAAGTCTCTCAATATCCGCAGGGGATAAAATCGCACCGGTTGGATTGTGCGGGAAGTTCAAAATGATCAATCGTGTTTTCGGACCGATCGCATCTTCAAGCCGGTTCCAGTCGATTTGAAAGTCCGCATCTTCATCGGGAAAAACCAGTGGCAAGTGAGTCGTTGTGCCACCAGCCAGGGTGACTGCGGGTTCATAGGAATCGTATGCGGGATCGAAGACAATGACTTCATCGCCCGCTCGTACGACCGCATGTATCGCACTGAATAACCCCTCCGTAGCGCCATCGCTGACGGTGACTTCCAGCTCGGCATCGATGGTGCGGCCATAGAGTTGCTCAACTTTTGCAGCGATTGCGTGACGCAGTGATGGCACCCCGGGCATCGGCGCATACTGATTTGCGCCGCTATTCAAATAATGCGTAATTCTGTCCAGCAAATCCTGACTCGGATTAAAACTAGGGAATCCCTGGGACAGGTTGATTGCGTCGCACTCTTCCGAGAGCGCACTCATTACGGCGAAAATTGTTGTGCCGGTACCCGGCAGTTTGCTGTCCATTATTTTCTCGGCACGCCGGTCATCAGGTTAACGGCGGAATTTCCCAGCCGTCCGGAAGCGGACCCTGGTCCATGATGATCTCGCGGTGGTGGCTCCAGGTGAACGTAATAGCCTCCGCCGTGGCGATGCCAGCACCGCGTGGATCCCCGCTGGGACCAAACCAGTGATTCTGCGGTGCGCCGGTCGTCCGGCCGCGTATGCCGCAATACGTGGTGCCATTCACTGTCGCGCCAAGCACGGCGTTCTGGAAGGCGACATCTTTGCTGATTACCGCAGCAGTCAGGTGGTGCGACATGCGCTCAAGAATTTCGAGTACCTTCGGCAGCTCATCGTCACCCCAGCTTACGATGACCTGGAAGGGCCCGAACAGCTCGGTCGTGACCAGTTCAAAATGCTCCCCGGTGACGGCGTCAATCGGAACCTTGATGGCGGTTGCCTGCAGGGCACCGTAACAATCGGGTATCGAATGACCGCTAAGCGGATTGCCGCCAAACAGCAGTTCCGCACCGGGAATCGCCAACATCGCGTCAATATGCGCTGTCATCTCGCTGTTGGTCCACGTCAGGACCGGGCCAAGCGATAAATCCTCCAGGGTCCGGCGCGCCGCAAGCTTTTTCAGTTTTGGCAGCAACGCCTCGGTCCAGTTGTCATGTGACAGGATAATGCTTTGCGCGGAGCACTTTTGGCCCGCGGCATTGTATGCGTCTTCGTCACATTGCCAGGCGACGTAGTCCAGCCATTCGGGGTCATAGTCCGGTCCGATCACTTTCCAGTCGAAACCCGCGTCCTCGATTCTGACTGCACCATTCATTACCTTGGAAAGGTGTTCTGCAACACCGCTCGACCCTGTGAATTGCAGCAGGCGAATGTCATCTTTAGCAGATTCGATAAGTTCACCCATTACCGAGCCGCGGCAGTGAATCATGTCGAGGTCGGTGGTTGGCAGCCCGGCATGGAGCAGCAGGCGAACGAACTGCTCGAACACAACGCTGACTTTGGTTTCCGGCTTGACCAGCGGGCGGTTGCCCATCGCGAGTGCGCCGACCAGTTGCAGCGCGGGAATTTCAAGCGGAAAATTGAACGGCGCGATGATTACCACGGCACCATACGGCCAGCGGTAGCCGCGCGACTCCTGTCCGTCATGATTGCCAGGGTTCGAAAATCCGCGCGCGAGGAACCGCACTCCGTCGCCAGCCATGTTTTCCAGGAACACGCGTGTCACCAGGACTTCCCCGAAGGCCTGGTTCCAGCTCTTCGGCATGACACGGATGATCAATTTCGTGAAATAGTCGCTGACTTCCTTCTCGGCGAGCATGGAGGCGGCCTTCGCGCAGACCTGACCCAGCGTCACGTACCTGTGCGGATTCTTGAGTGGATTGTGCATGCCGGATTTCGGGCAGCGCTTAAGCCCCGCGATATAGGGTGCGTGGTCCCGGGTATCAGGGACTTTCAGAAAGACCTCGCCATTCATCGGGTCGATAATGTCGGCATAACCGGAGTCACTGTCCTCCCAGCTTCCGGAAACGAGATTTTGCAGGGTTCCGGGATTCTCTCCTGTCATGCCGTCAAACGGATCGACAGTCGCGAAGGCGGGCACTCGGGACATCGTATTCTCCTTGATTATTGTTGACCTGCTGCCGGCCGGGGAAGGTCGCGCGGGCAGACCGAGAGAATAGCAATCTTTGGCCCGGATTATTCATGAGTGACGGCACCCATCACAATGAAAGGCACATGAATCAGGCGACATAGTATCTGTCGACTTTTGTCGAAGCGTTACAGTTTGCGCCTGCCGGGTTGTCGCTTCCCATGCCGGTTCATCCCGCCCGATCGTGCTCAACCCGTAGCTGGGCTCGGCTCTGGCATCCTGCTTCGCTCTACCTCCTGCATCCCTGCAGTCGTATGAATCTCGCACGATCGGACGTGCTGCACGCGGCACAGAAACCGCCATTCCCGGCCACTCATAAATAGTCCGGGCTAGCCGCCTGACCCACATCAAATTTTGCCTGACCGGGCCAGTGTATTGTGTCGGCCACCTTGTAGGGCGATAATCGCCGCCGGTCCGCGCCGGTCACCCCGCGACGGCCACCCGTGAACCCCGTCAGGCCCGGAAGGGAGCAGCGGCAGCGGCGACGCCGGGTGCCGGGAAATGGCTGGCGCGGGCCTCCTGTTCCGCATCGACCACGGGGTGCCTCTTTGGTTACACTGTCTGATCCCGGTGGCGATAATGATCGCGATCGCTTGCACAGGTGATTCACTGGTTAATTTATGAGCTATCTCGTACTCGCAAGAAAATGGCGACCGAAAAATTTTGCCGACACGGTAGGCCAGGAGCATGTACTCAGGGCGCTGACCAATGCCCTGGACAGTGAGCGTTTGCACCATGCGTACCTGTTTGCCGGCACGCGCGGCGTCGGCAAGACAACTATTGCACGGATTTTCGCGAAGGCGCTGAATTGCGAAACCGGGTTGACGTCGCAGCCATGTGGCAAATGTTCTGCATGCCTCGAAATTGATGAAGGCCGGTTCGTCGATCTGATCGAAGTCGACGCGGCGTCAAAAACCAAGATAGACGATACCCGGGAGTTGCTCGATAACGTCCAGTATGCGCCGGCCCGGGGCCGCTTCAAGGTTTACCTGATCGACGAAGTCCACATGTTGTCGAAGCATTCGTTCAATGCGCTCTTGAAAACGCTCGAAGAACCTCCGCCTCATGTCAAGTTTCTGCTCGCGACCACGGACCCACAAAAACTTCCGGTAACCGTCTTGTCACGGTGCCTGCAATTCAATCTGAAGCGGCTCACGCCAAAGCTCATCAGGGAACGCCTCGAACTCATATGCGGAGAGGAAAAGGTCAAGGCGGATGCCTCCTCGCTGGCAATGATTGCGCGGGCGGCAGATGGCAGCTTGCGGGATGCACTGAGCCTGCTCGACCAGGCGATCGCCTACTGCGGTGGCGACATCAGCAGTGATTCTGTCGCCGAAATGTTGGGCACGATCGATCGCCAGCATGTATCCCGCATTCTCAAATTGCTCGCGGTGGGAGATGCGCCCGGCATCCTGGCGGCGATACG
>JADFGH010000111.1 GCA_022567775.1 Pseudomonadota bacterium
TCTGACCATGTGTTTCAGGAACGCGTTTGCAGTCACCGTGAGCGATAGCCAGTCACCGCTGCGCTTTACCTGGAAGTTGCTTATTTCCCGAATTGGCGTCGATGCCTGGCAGCCGGCTGCCCTGAAAGCCGAAAAGTCGTGTTTGCCAAGCAGCGTTTCTGTTGCCTGTTGCATCGAGCGCTCATCAAGCGGCTCGTAAACCCACCAGGCACGATTACGCTGGAGCGCCGAGCGCACGCGCCGGTTCAGAATCAGGTAGCGATAGGTTCTGGACGTTGCAGAAAAACGCGCGTTAAATTCATCGTCGACAAAAGCGGCCCAGTTTATGTTGATATCGTCAGGCAGATAGGCGTTGACGCCCAGCAGCCAGCCCCTCCGGGTGCGCTCCGCACTGCTGTCAAAATGCACTACCTGGCCTGATGCATGCACGCCGGTGTCGGTACGTCCGGCGCAGACCGTCTCTACGGGTTCATCCGCGACCCTGGTGATCGCGTCGTCGACGCGGGACTGTACACCGATACCGGTCTTCTGACGCTGCCAGCCGTTATAGGCTGTGCCGTCATACTCAATGCCGAGCGCGATGCGCATAGTCGTGAACTAACGATGGAAAACTCACAATTACGCTGGCGGGCAAAAGCTAATCAGGACGGAATGGAATCCAGTAATTGTTGCGCCTGCTGACGCTGGGCCTCGTCGCCCTCGTCCAGCACCTCTTCGAGAATGTTGCGGGCACCGCCGGGATCACCCATGTCGACATACGCGCGTGCAAGATCCAGCTTGGTACCGACCTCGGTCATCGTGGGAGCCTCGTGCAGGCCTGAATCCCCGGCCGCGAGCGCCTCCCGGGTCGGACTGTCCTCGTCTTGCGCGCCCGCATCACCAACGTCGAGATCGACATCGCCTTGCGTGAGCACTGGCTGTTCGACCGTCGGGGCATCGCGACCCTGGTCGATGGTATCGCCAACTTCACTGACTTCGAGTACTCCTGTCAGATCATCGAGGTCGAGATCGATGTTGGTGCTGCCGGCGAGACTCGGCACCTCGCCAGTCTCATCCATCGACATGTCGCTGCTGAACGATTCTTTCGGCAGCGCTTCCGTGTGCTCAAAACCGAATTCACTGGCATCCGTAAGCACGGTTGATTCATCGCCATCCAGCGGTGCGCGCATGGTCATATCATCGTCTGACAATGGTGCAGCGGCATCACTCGCGCTTTCGATGGGTTTGTCCTCGCTCAGAACCTGAGTCTGTCCGGTCGCATCGAGCAGACTGGCATCGATGCCAACGTCAGTATCTTCGCCCGGAATCGCGAGGTTAGTGTCGGTAATATCTTCCAGTACCGGCATCTCGCCGGTCGCTGCAAGACTCTCATTGGTCTCGACGGTCTGACTTTCCGCCGTATCCTCGAGATTCGGGGCTTGATAATCCAGCTCGTCATCGCCGGCAATTTGAGTATCTTCGAGACCGTCCAGGTTCAGGTTGAGGTCGTGGAGTTCTATTTCTGCAGTCATATCGGCAGTTTTGATGTCGTCCGCCTGATCGAGATCGACGAGACTCGCGATTTCTGTAGCATCAGCATCATCGGCCGCCACCGGACTTTCCCCGGTAGCCTCGAGTACTGCAAACTGCTGTTCGATCGTTGGTGTATCGGATGATCCCTCTGCCGTCGGCATTTCCGACGTTGCGTCCTGCAGCGACGCGTCGATCGTGGGTGACTCGGCGGTGTCGTCATCACTCCCGGCGCCAAGATCAATGACGTCGCCGCCCGCGCCGTCGGATTCGCTGGTGTCGAAATTCATGTCGAGCTCAGCGGCCTCCTCTACACCTTCGAACGACAGATCGATTGCTGGCTCGGCGTCACCGGCCGCCTCGAAATCCAGGTCGAGTTCACCGGCCTCTTCTCCACCTTCGAACGACAGATCGATTGCTTTTGTCGCGGCGGCGGCGCTGACACCCGAGAACAGCTCGTGATCGGACGCGATCTGCTGACCCATGATGACAATCTTGTCCCAGTCCGGATTTTCGTCACCGCTGACCACCGCACGCAATCTGCCTGCCGCATCGATGAACGCGTCCCTGTTACCCCAGACGAAATAGATTTCGCATAGCTTCGCCAGCAAATCCTCGCGCTCGGATTCAACCTCAAGCGCGCCGTTGATAAGATCAGCGGCCTGGTCATAAAGGCCATACGCCATATGGAAGTCGGCTTCAGAGACTGGGTCTGCCTGATCGAGATTGAGCGCGGTGTCGCTGTGGAAGGTATCGTCGAGCGCCTTGTTGGGGCTCGTCGCCTCGACCGAATCCGGGACCAGCGTTGCATCGGTCACCACTTCCACTTCCGGTACCTCAGGCTCGGCCTCGGTGGCGGGGAACGCGGCGGTGTCCGTCATCAAATCTTGTCCGGCTTCCGGCTGCACAGCCTCGCCGATGGGCACCTCAGCTGTGTCCATGTCCTCGCCGATGGGCACTTCAGCTGTGTCCATGTCCATCAACAGGTCTTCTTCGGGCTCCGGCGCCGTGGGCTCGACCTCGACGACTGTCGCCGCGAAGGTGTCCAGCATCGAATCTTCATCGGCAACCGGTACTGTTTCCTGCTCGACAACAACGATTGCGTCATCGTCTTCTTTGGCCAGTGCCCGCAGGCGTTCCGTCGACGCCAGGGACTCGCCGCCGTCCATGTCATCCTGTTCCAGCGATTCCCACACACCGGTGGAGTCTTCGTCATCACCACGTCCGGCGCGGCGCGCGAACCAAACCAGCAGGGCAATTGCCAGTAGCAATGCGCCACCGATAATGCCCCAGATGCTGTCGGCGTAACCCAGAATGATGTCGACGTAACCCTTTATCGTGTCGATCACCGTGTCGATCAGGCTTTTGTCGCGTGGTCTTGCGGCAACGACCTGTGGGGCCGGCACCGTGTCCGCAACTTCCGGCGTGCTGTCAGCGACAACCTCATCATCGACAACCTCATCATCGGCCAGCAGGTCGTCATCGATGGCGGCCGGTTCGGCATCATCGGCCAGCGCGTCATCCGCATCGTCGATGCCGGTATCGTCAACAACATCGTCGAGCGGTAACGGCTCCGGCGGTTCTTCGCCACGCAGCTCCGCCAGCTCGGCACGAAGTGCCGCCAGCTCGTTGTCGCTGATCTCGATCAGCGAATCCTGGTGATCGGCCAGCACTCCCTCGAGTTCGTTGATTCTCGCTTCATCCGCACTGATGAGATCGTCAACCGCCTCGTCGTCCGCCATCTGGCCCACATCGTCGTCGAACAGGTCGACATCGTCGTCAGGCGGGACCAGCGTCAGGGCCGGCTGAGATTGCGTGTCAACATCCACTGTGCCACCACCCCAGGCCGCGTTCTGCCGCCGAACCTCAGCCAGCGCATCGCCACGACTGATGCGGAACACTTCATCCGCACTTGGAATCCTTAAGGTCGCGCCTGCGGACATGACATTGATGTTGCCGGCAAAAGCCTGCGGATTCGCCTCGTAAATCGCCAACATCGTCTGATTCATCGTCAATCGGGAATCAGGCCGCACACGTGACGCAATGCCCCACAAGGTGTCGCCGCGCTGGATAAGGAGATCACCGCCGGCGCGGGTATCGAAATCCGGCTGACCCAGGGTCGCTGAGGGCTCATCTGGCGGAGCGGAAGGCGCGGGCTGCTCTGCCTGGGCGGATTGTGAGGGTGCCGGCGCGACAGGTTGCTGTGCGGGTGGCGAAGCCGGTGGTTGCGGCGCAGGCCGCTGAATCTGACCGCTGTCGGTTTGCGCTGCGCGCGTCGGCGCGGTTACCGCTTGCGTCGATTGCGTTACCGGCGGCGGCGCAAACGTTGGCGGATCGAGTAGCAAGGTATATTCACGCAACAAACGGCCGCGTGGCCAGACTGCTTCAACAAGAAAAGTGATAAATGGTTCTGTAATCGGATCCAGCGAAGTAATTCTGACGACGTTTCCGTCTGCGCCGCCTGATTTGACGATTCGCATTCGCACACGCGATAAATACAACGGCCGGTCAAGATCATATCGGGCAAACGTTTCGGCGGACGCGAGCTGAACAGAAAGGTTATCGAGATCTTCGGCGGTTGCTGCAAGCAGTTCAATTTCTGCCCGCAATGGTTCGTTAAGCGCCGAACTCAATCGGATATCGCCGAGCCCAAGGGCCCACGACTGACTCGCAAGCAGCAATGGCAGCAGCAGCCACAGGCGTTTAAGTCTTGCCGACATATTAATTTTCCCCAGCTCCCAATACCTGTTAGATCGGACTGCTCCGGAGCTTGAATCCTGATTCAAAGATGGCTCTAAGGTTTGCCGGGCAACTATAGCTTATAAATGGTTTTTGGCCAATATTTCAGCTATTTGGACGCTATTTAGAGCAGCGCCCTTACGTATGTTATCAGACACAATCCATAGGTTGATGCCACTCGCATGACTGATATCTTCGCGCACCCGACCCACGTATACCGGGTCGTTTCCCGAGCTTTCTGTGACCGCGGTCGGATATTGGCCGGCCTCTGTCCCATCCATCAGTTCGACACCGGCCGCATTTCGCAGCAATTCGCAAACATCCCTGGCAGAAATCTTCGTTTCGGTCTCGATATGTACCGCTTCCGAGTGCCCGAAAAACACCGGAATACGAACGGCCGTCGGATTGATAGCGATGCTGTCATCATCAAGAATCTTTCTCGTTTCCCAGACCAGCTTCATTTCCTCCCTGGTGTAACCATTGTCCAGAAATTCATCGATATGCGGCACCGCGTTGAACGCAATTTGCTTCGCGTCACCTGCGATTTCGAGTGGCCTGCCATTCAGGAGTTCCGATGTTTGCCTGGCCAGTTCCTTCACCGCGCTTCTTCCGGCCCCCGATACCGATTGATAGGTCGCAACATTGATGCGCTTTATGCCGACCGCGTCGTAAATCGGCTTCAACGCAACAACCAATTGAATGGTAGAGCAGTTCGGGTTTGCAATGATTCCCGATTGTGCGTATTCCGCAATTTTTTCCGGGTTGACCTCCGGGACCACGAGTGGAACCTCATCGTCATATCGAAATCGCGAAGTGTTATCGATGACGACACAACCGGCGGCCGACGCTTTGGGCGCATAAACATCAGAAACAGACGCGCCGGCAGAAAACAATCCGATTTTGCATTGCGAAAAATCGAATTCCGCAAGATCGGATACCGCCAGGGATTTATTGCCAAACATCACCGTCTTGCCGACAGATCGCTCACTGGCGAGCGCATGGACCTTGCCAACCGGAAATTTTCGCTCCGCGAGGATCTCCAGCATTGCCTCACCGACTACGCCGGTCGCGCCAACAACAGCAATATCGATTGCACCTGGCATCTAGGACACTATTCCTGCATGAAAAATAAGAGAATTGGAACCCTACAAGCGAAACGTCATTCGGGTGAATATGCAATTTTCTGGCATAGTACTAAAGATCAATCCTCACCGATCAAGAAATTCCGAATGTTCAAAGCGGGAGGATTGGGGGCGGGCTCCTGCAGGCGGTCTCGTACGATACTTTCCTAGCTTTCGGTCCTGGCTGGAATTGTTGGTGTCTCCGAATCGACATCGGCATTTTGCCCGCGATGGCGCAGGTAATGATCCATTAACACCAGGGCAACCATCGCCTCGGCGATCGGCGTCGCACGCAGGCCAACGCAGGGATCATGGCGCCCGTGGGTAATTATCTCTGACTTCCTGCCTGCCTTGTCCACGGTTGCACCAGCCTTCGGGATACTCGACGTCGGTTTCAGCGCGATGCTGGCAAGGATGTCCTGGCCGGAAGAAATGCCGCCCAGCGTGCCTCCGGCATCGTTCTTGTCGAACCCGTCAGGCGACATCTCATCGCGGTGTTCGCTGCCTTTCTGACTGACCGCCGCAAAACCGGCGCCCAGTTCCACACCCTTGACCGCGTTGATGCTCATCAAGCCGCGCGCCAGGTCGGCCTCGAGCTTGTCGAACACGGGCTCGCCGAGGCCAGGCGGCACGTTGCTGGCAAGCACGCTGATCTTCGCGCCGATGGAATCGCCTTGCTGCCTGAGATCATCCATGAAACTCTCGAGCTCGCTGATCTTGTCCGGATCTGCACAGAAAAACGGGTTCTTGTTGACGAATTCAAGGTCCCGTGCTTCGAGCTGGATAGGACCCAGTTGTGAAAGATAACCTTTTATCTCGATGCCAAGCCTCTCCCTGAGATATTTCCTGGCGATTGCTCCGGACGCAACACGCATCGTCGTTTCCCGGGCTGACGACCGGCCGCCGCCCCGATAATCACGCATGCCATACTTTTGCTGATACGTGTAGTCGGCGTGACCCGGGCGAAACTTGTCCTTGATGTCACTGTAATCACGCGAACGCTGATCTGTGTTCTCGATTAACAACCCGATCGGCGTGCCGGTGGTCTTTCCTTCAAACACACCGGAGAGAATCCTGACCTGGTCAGCTTCCTGGCGCTGTGTCGTGTACCGTGACTTCCCGGGCCGGCGGCGTTCGAGGTCCACCTGGATATCGGCCTCGCTCAGTTCCAATCCGGGTGGACAGCCGTCGACGACACAGCCCATTGCCGGACCATGGCTTTCACCGAAAGTCGTCACTGTAAAAAGTCGCCCGAAGCTGTTGCCTGACATCCTGCTAATAACCCGGTTCAGCGGTCGCTGCGGCAAATTGTTGCTGATGACGATCCAGTTCGTCCTTACTCAGCAGAAATACACCCTGGCCACCCGTTGCAAACTCCAGCCAGACGAATCCAGACGCCGGGAAGCGCCGTTCAAGGGCCGGCTGACTGCTGCCAACCTCGACGATCAGGATTCCGTCCTCGGCGAGGAAGCGGGATGCATCATGCAGGATCGCTATCACCGAATCCAGACCATCAACGCCCGCCGCAAGCGCGAGCGGCGGTTCGTGGCTGAATTCCGGGGCAAGCGCGTCCAATTCCTCGCGCTTAACATAGGGCGGATTGCTGATGATGATGTCATAGACCGCGTTGCCAGAGCGCAGGCCGGCAAAGAAATCCGACTGCAGCAACCGCACCCGGGACTGCAACCCGAAGCGGTCCACATTGATCGCAGCACCGGCACGCGCATCCTCGTCACAATCAATCGCATCGACCTGTGCATCCGGAAACGCCCACGC